>NZ_JBQQCE010000117.1:0-23163 GCF_052245645.1 Streptomyces sp. KR55
CGCCGCCCGTGTCCTCCACTGTGAGAACGGCCAGGTCACCGGTGTGCCGCGCGGTGACCGTGACCGTACCGCCCGTGGGGGTGTGCCGGAGTGCGTTGGAGATGAGGTTGCCCAGAACCTGGCGCATCCTCACCGGGTCGGCGTCCAGCCGGAGGCCGGGGTCGGCGTGCGCGTGCAGGCGGATGCCCGCGGTTTCGGCGCGGGTGCTGTGGGCCGACACCGCCTGGGCAACGAGGTCGTCCGCGCGTACCTGTTCGCGGTGCAGTTTCAGGGTGCCGGCGTCGGCTGCGGCGAGATCGCGCAGATCGTCGATGATGTGCTGCAGGAGCAGTGCCTCGTCGTGCAGCGCGGCGATGAGGTCCGGGTCCGGCTCGACCAACCCGTCGCGAGTGACTTCCAGCCAGCCACGGATATTTGTCAGCGGTGTCCGCAGTTCGTGGGCGATGTCGCTGACCATGGCTTTGCGTTGGGCTTCAAGGTGTTCACGGCGCGCGGTGAGATCGTTGAAGGCGGCGGCCAGGTAGCCGGTCTCGTCCTTGGTGGTGACGGCGACGCGTGCGTGCCGCTGCGGCGGCTGCTGGGCCGCGGCTGTCAGGGCTCGCAGGGGACGGACGAGGCGGATCGCGACGACAGTGGTCATGGCGATGGTGACGGCGAGGACGAGCGCCGTGACGGCGATGATCTTGGCCTTGTTGGTGGGCGAGAGGTCAAAGCCTGCGGGCTGCCCGCCCAGGTTGCCCAGATAGAGTCTGGCCCTCGGGGCGACGTACGGGTCGAGTTGTGTGCGGCGAGCGCTGTCGACACAGGTCTGCGTCTGCCGGCTGACACCGAGCCCGCGGGCACGGTCGCCCGCCGGGGTGTCGACGCCGGCGATGAGTTCACCCCAGATTCCCACCGGTGTGGCGTCCCGCCCCTTCTTGGAATTGAGGTCGAAGCAGCGCTTGGCCAGGACGTTGAGTTCGTCCAGTGCCTTCTGCTCGGTGCGCGTGGGTGTGTTGAGGACTCCGTCGGCGCACTCCAGCGGCACGGAGGCCGCTCCGCCGTCGGGGGCGATGACTACCGTACGGCCGCTGGGCAGTTGTTGCAGGCGCCCGTCGCTCGTGTACCGGCGCATACACACCAGACGCTTCTCGGCGACTGTCTTCACCCATGTCCGTTCGGCCGCGGTGAGCAGATACGGTCCCACTGCCCGTGGATCGATCCCAGCCAGCTGGGCTCCTGGCTCGGTGTACGTATCGGTGGTCAGCGGGTCTACGGTGGCCGACGCGCGGGCGGGCAGGGCGGTGCCGGCGGCAGCCGAGTCGGCGATGGTGTGCCCGGTCTCGGTCGTCAGGGCGATGCGCCGGCCCATGGTGCGCGAGAGCGCGCGGACCGAGGGCTGCACTCCGCTCCAGGTGGGGTGGGTCGCGGCGAAGCCGCTGAGCTGACGCAGGATGTCGGTGTCGTCGGAGAGCACCTGGCCGCGCTCCTCCTGGATGGCCCGCGTGGTGGTCTCCACGGCCAGCCAGGCGGTGGCGCCCACGGAGAGTACGGCGATGGTCATGGAGGTGAGGAGAAGCCGGACCAACAGACTCTTGCGCCAGGGGATGCGGGGGCCGGGCCTCATGTCGGCAGCCTGGTGAGCTTGTAGCCGACGCCAAAGACGGTCAGCAGCCGGATGGGCCTGCGCGGGTCGGGCTCGATCTTCTTGCGCAGGTTCATGATGTGTACGTCGATGGCGCGGTCGGTGGAGGCGCGGTCGTGGCCCCGGGTGAGCTGCAGCAGTTGACGGCGTGAGAAGACCCGGTCGGGTTCCGCGGTCATGGCGTGGAGGATGGCGAACTCGCCGGGAGTGCACGGGACGGGGATGCCGTCGCAGGTGACCTCGTGCCGTGCGGGATCGACGGTGATGCCGCCCGCACGGAGCACTGGGGAGTCGTCGGCGGGGCGGAGGGTGCGACGCAGCACGGTGCGTATGCGGGCGAGCAGTTCCCGTGGGCTGTACGGCTTGGTCATGTAGTCGTCCGCGCCGAGCTCCAGGCCCAGCAGCACGTCGTCCTCAGTGGAGCGGGCGGTGAGCATGAGAACGGGTATGTCCCCGTGCCGGCGCAGCACACGGCACACGCCGAGACCGTCGACCTTGGGCAGCATCAGATCCAGGACGACCAGGTCGGGTCGGCGGCTTTCGGCTGCGTCGATGGCAGCCCGGCCGTCGGTGACCACGACGGGGTTGTGGCCGTCCTGAAGCAGCAGCCGTCGTATCAGCTCGGCCTGCATCTCATCGTCTTCCGCAATCAGAATATGCGCGCACACGCAGCCGACTCTAAGCGTGTGCGATCGGCTTCCAGGGCCAGGTGAGGGGCTTCCCACACCCTGACAACTTCCTGATGTCCGCATGCCAGGCTGGGCGCACGCCCTTGGCCGCGTTCGGCGCCGGCAGCACGCCTCGTCACGGCGTCCGAACCGGTCCGACGTCGTGAGTCGGAGCTGATCAGTTCCTCACAAGTCACGTTCAGGCTGATGGCCATGGCTACTTCATCAATCCGTCGCCTGTCGCCACTGCGGCTTCTGGCAACGACCTCCACTGTCCCGGCCCTGAACCGTCTGGGGATACCAGCCGTCCTGACTCTGTCCGTCACCCTGGCCGGGTGCGCGGGGACGGGCGTCGAGACGGCCGACGCTGCCCGGCCGGCGTCCGCCGGCACGACACAGGCCATGCCCGGGCGGACATCCGCGGACAGTGAAGCGTCCGCCGCGTCCGTCCCCGAGCAGCTACCGGGCCTGGGGCCGCGGACGCTGGCCGACGTCCCCGCGAACGCGCGCCAGGTTGTGCTGGTCACCGGCCAGGGCAAGAACTCCTCGGACTCAAAGGTGGTGCTGTACCAGCGCACCGGCGCGAGTTGGCAGCCGGGGGCCGCCTGGCCGGCCCACAACGCTCTCAAGGGCTGGACGGACGACCACCGCCTCGGTGACCTCCGGTCGCCCATCGGCGTGTTCACCCTCACCGACGCCGGCGGACTGCTCCCCGATCCCGGCACCGAGCTGCCGTACGACCAGTCGCAGAGCTTCACCATCGGCGGCACGGGCCTCGAGGGCGAACCGCTCGCGGGATCCTTCGACTACGTCGTCGCGATCAATTACAACCGCAAGCCCGGAACCTCCCCCCTCGACTGGACCCGCCCTCTTGGCGCCGGCAAGGGCGGCGGCATCTGGCTGCACGTCGATCACGGTGGGCCCACGCGCGGCTGTGTGAGCATGGCGCAGCAGCACATGAGGGAACTCCTGCGCACCCTCGACCCCGACCAGCACCCGGTGATCGTCATGGGGGACGCCGCGTCCCTCACACGCTGACGCGACCAGTCACGCTGCCGGGCGGCGGTACACGCCGTACCAGTAGCCACGGGCCAGCTCGCGGGCCACGACGGCGTCGTCGCTGCCGTCGCCGCCCGCCACCTGCTGCGCGATGACCTGACCGCCTCCTTGGACGATCACCCTGGCCGCGAGTTCGGGGTCGATGTCCGCGGGGGTGCGGCCGGCCCGCTGCTCCTCTTGCAGGACCGTCACGAGGTTGTCGATGAAGCGGTCCTGGTCGGCCGTCCACGCCTCGCGGACCAAGGGGTCGTACGCGGCCACCTCATTGATCGCCGCGAGCAGGGCGGCATGTTCGCGGTAATGGCGCAGGATGAGCTCATACGTACGGGCCAGGCCGTCCAGGCCACCGTCGGGGCCGGTCGGCCGCCAGGATGCCGCGATCGCGTAGCTCTCCTTCTTGAGGGAGCCGCTCAGCCGGAGCAGCACGTCGACCTTGTCACGGAAGTACAGATAGAACGTCGAACGAGAGATCCCCGCGGCGTGCGCGATCTGCTCCACGCTCAGCTCGGTGTAGGTCACACCACCGCGCAGACACTCCTCGATCACGGCCAGGATCCGCTTTTCGAGGGCGGCCCGCCGGTCGGCCGCACTGGAGGGTCGTCGCGTGGTGGAAGGCATACACGCATCCTAAGGAACCGGATGCCAGGTGTGTCTGCAGGTCACCGGTGAACGGTCCTGCCCACACCGCGCCGAGCGCTCGCCGCCGCGGGTCGGGTTCAGAGCATCAGGCTCACCCGCTCGCTGACGCCGAGGAGGGACTTGCCGTAGACCTCCAGGCCGACCGCGGGGACCAGGCCGGCGTGCCGCGCCGCGACGTTGGCGTCACGCCAGATGCGCTGCAGCGGGCCGGCGTCCGCGAACGAGGACGCGCCATGCACATTCAGCAGGGTGCCGACCGCCTCGAGTACCTGCTGTGCGGCGAAGCCGGCCCGGGCCCTGACGTGTGCCCGTGCGGCGTAGTCCAGGGGAGCGCCGGAGGAGGCGGCCTGGTCCACCTCGTCCACGGCCCGGTAGGTGTGCAGGCGGGCGGTCTCCAGCTTCAGCGCAGCCTCGGCCGTCTGCAGCTGGACGCCCACCGAGTCCGCCTGCCGACTGTGGACGGTGAACGACAGCGGCTTCGCCGCGGCGGCCTCCACCACCACGTTCATGGCTGCCTTCCCCAGACCGAGCAGCGGTCCGACCAGGCACAGCAACAGCATGGGGCCGAACGTCGAGCCGTACAGCGTCTCGTCCCGGGACGCGCGCGGATACACGCCCTCCGCGGCCGCGGGAACCGACAGCACACGGTGCTCGGGTACGAACACATCCCGCCCTGTCAGGGTGTTGCTGGCGGTTGCCTTCATGCCCGCGGTGTGCCAGGTGTCCTCGACATCCAGGTCCGAGGCAGGGATCAGCACGAGCGCCTGGTCCGTGACCGCTCCGTTTTCATCCTTCAGCAGGGTACCGACCGCAGCCCATGTGGCGTGCGGGGCACCGGAGTTGTACGACCACCTCCCGCTGACGCGCCAGCCGCCGGGCACCCGCTCCCCCATGCCCGCCGGCGCGGCCACGCCGGTCACGCGCGCATCCGGATCGGCCCCGAACACCTCCTCCTGGGCTTTGTCCGGGAAGAGGCAGGCCAGCCAGTTGGTCACCGAGATGATCATCCCGACCCAGGCCGCCGAGCCGTCGCCCTCCCCGAGGGCCTCGGAGACTTCGGTCAGGGTCCGCAGGTCGGTCTCGTAGCCGCCGTACCGCCTGGGAGTGAGCAGCCGGAAGACGCCCGCCTCGGTCAGGGCGTCGACGACCTCCGTCGACAGGACGCGCTCCGACTCGCCGCGGGCCGCTTGCTCCCGCAGCAGCGGTTGCAGGGCGATGGCACGTCCGACGAGTTCGGCCCTGATCTCTTCCCTGGACGGCGCACCCGTCTCCTCCTGGCCGATGTTGCTGTTCACGACGTTCTCCTTGTGCACGGTTCCGACGCGAGGGCGATCTCCGACAGGAGAGCAGCGAGCTCCCCCGGCTTGGACAGGAATGGCGAGTGGCTGCTCTTGATGCGGTGGACCGCACCGGACCTGGCCGCCAGCGTCTGCTGGCTCTGCACTGGCAGGGCCCGGTCGTCCTCGCAGACGATGTACGTCGACGGGATGGTGTGCCATCCGGCCCGAGTCAGCGGGTCCCTGAAGGACTGTGCGCTCTGCGGCATCAGCCGCGCGGCGGCCTGCTCGGCCTCGGACCGAGGCACGTCACCGTAGAACAGCCCGACCGGATCCTCCGGTACGGCCTCGACATCGCGCGGCCCCGGCGAAACGGGCGCGCCATGGAACCCCAGGAGACTCTCGCCGACATCGAGCTGGTACGCCGCCAGGTAGACGATCCGCGACACGTTCCCGGCCTGGGCGACGGCCTGGCTGACCGGTATGCCGCCGTAGGAGTGCGCGACGACCACGACCGGGCCCTCGATGCGCTCCAGCTCTCCGAGCACCACCTGCGCGTCGTCCTGCACTCCCGCCCGCCCGCCGGCACTGGGCAGATCGACCGCTCGCGTGCGCCACCCGTCGGCATGCAGTACCGACGCCAACTTCTCCCAGCACCACCCGCCGTGCCATGCCCCATGCACCAGGAGCAGGGTCGGACGGGAAACCCCATCAACCACGAAAAATCCGCTTTCAGATCAGTCGGAAACAGCAGGCGCCCCACAGCGCTCACGGACGACCCTAAAGGTCATCGGACACTCTGTCCAACACTATGTCCACAAGCGTCGATCACCGCCTGGGCCGGCCTTGACGGGATCGCCTGTGGGTCAGCGCAGGACAAGCAGGACGGCCAGCGCGATGAGCAGCGAGTCGATCCGGTCCAGCAGGCCTCCGGAGCCGGGTAGCCAGCGGCCGGCGTCCTTCGCCTGTGCACCTCGTTTGATCATGGATTCGAGAAGGTCGCCGGCCGGGCCGCCGACCGCCACCGCCACTGCCATCGGCCAGCTCAGCGCGGACAGCACGGCGAGCACGCCGAGGCCGGCCGCGGCCCCGGCCAGGGTGCCGCTCCACCGCTTGGCCGGTGACAGCGGCGACAGCTGTGGCCCGCCCAGTCGTTGACCGGCAAAGTACGCCGCGATGTCGGCGACCGAGACCGCCATGAACAGCGCAAGCGCGCTCGCCCCGAGCGGCACCAGCGCGGCCAGCACGCTCAGCCAGGCAAGGCCCAGCAGGCCGGCGCCGAGCCGGCGCAGGCCGTGGTCGGCGTCGCCGGCCAGGAGCGGCACCGCGGCCACCGCGAGCGCCCCGATCGCGACCACCCGGAGCACCTGTCCGGGCGCCAACCAGGCGGCCAGCACCACGCCTGCCACCGCCGCGGCCAGCACCACCCGGTCCACCCAGCCCAGCCGCATCAGCCCGCCGAACTCCATCACCGCGATCACCCCGACCGCGATGGCGAGGGCCGCGGCGCCCGGGCGGCCCAGCCAGAACGCACCGGTGACCAGTGGCACTCCGACCGCCCAGGCGCACCACCGGATCAGCAGCTCGCGGCGCCGGGACGCCGCCACCGCAATGCCGCCCAGCGCCAACGCCCCACCGAGGTAGGGCGCCAGGGAGGCCACGGTGATCATCGAGTGGATCCGAAGGCGGGAACGCCCGCAGGCATCTCACGCATCTCAGGCCTCGAAACGAGCGAGCCCGAACGCGGCCGCAGTACGTCCAGGGCGGCCCGGCACGCGGCCACGATGCGCGCATTCTCGACGGTGTCCCTGACCGCGATACGCACGGTGCGCCCCTGGTACTCCGACGACAACGGCGACAGGTCGCGCAGGTATACGTCGTGGCGGCGGCACTCGTTCACCACTTGTGCGGCACTCGGCCCGCCGGACGGCAGGGTCACGGTGAGGAAGTTCGCCACGGCTTCTTCGACCACCATGTCCTTGTCCAGCCCGGCCAGGTCGGCGGCCAGCTGCCGGCGCAGCGCGTGGGTGCGAAGCCGGCAGTCGCTGTAGTACGCCGGGTCGCGCAGGGCTGCCACTGCGGCCAGCTGCGCCGGGAGGCTGACCGGCCAGGGCGGCGTCCAACGGCGCAGCTGCGACGCGCTGTTCGGCTCGGCCACCAGGTACGCCGCCCGCATGCCGGACAGCGCATACATCTTGGACAGTGAGGTGCAGACCACCACCCGCGGGTCCGTCGCGGCGAGGCCGGCGAGCGACTCGTTCAGGTCGACATAGCCCAGGTATGCCTCGTCGATCCACCAGCGGGTCCGGGCCGGCGCGGCGGCGATCACCGAGCGCAACTCAGCGGCCGGCGCGTGGCGTCCGGTCGGGTTGTTCGGGTTGACCACCACCACGAGGTCGTAGCGGCCGGACCCGACGGCAGCGGACAGCCGGGCCGGATCGATCCGCCAGCCCTCTTCACGGCGCAACCGGAACCGGTCCACCCGGCATCCGATCACCCTCTCCGTGACGTGGGCGTACTCGCCGTAGCCCGGGTCTGTCAGCAGCACCCTGCTCTGCGGGGTCAGCCACTGCCCAAAGGCCCTGAAAATCAAGTCGGATGAACCGGCGCCGACCGCGAGCGTCTCCGCCGGCAGTGCCCGGGCCGTGGCGATTTCCGCCAGCAGGCCCTCGGCACCGGTCGGCGGCGAGGTCCGGGCGGCCCAGGCCGGATCTTCCGCGAGCGCCGCCCGCACCCCGGGGGCCGGCGGGAACCATGCATCCAACACGTCGGCCGCGACCACCTGATGACGCCGGTCCAGACTGCGGAAGTCCGTACCGATGGCGGTGAACGAGGCACCGCCGTGTTCGCAGCCGTCCGACCGGGGTGCGAACGCCACATCCAACTGCCAGTCCACTGCGGACCGCAGACGCTCCAACGTGGTGCGGTAACGGTCCATCGTGACCTTCGTCAGCTCGGTCACGCTGCCGGTCAGCACCTCGAACGTCAACGCACCGCTGGGGACGGTACGGCCGACCGGGCGCAGACCGGCGGCCAGGTACATGTCGAGCAGCTCGGTGCGCCCCATCGCCACCACCCGGCGACCGCCCCGGGCAGCGATCCAGCGCAGCGCCGCGTACATCAGCAGCGGTGCCGCTGCGGTGGCCCGCCAGCGCGGCTCGACGGTGAGGATGCGCACCTCGAACACATCGTCCTCGGTCAGCAGCGGCAGCTCGTCCCGGGTCAGGTACTTGTCCAGCGCGTACCGCCCCAACCAGGGCGGCGTCAGGCTGACAAAGCCGATGCGGTCCGCTCCTCGCGCCGCGACCAGGTAGACGTTGTCGCCGTCCAGCCCGTCGCGAAGCCGCCCGGCCGGATCCGGCACATGCTGGCCCAACTCCTGTGCGTACACCCGGTGACGCAGTTCGTAGATCCACTCCAGATCCTCCGGAGTGGCAGCGCGCAGCTGCAGGTCACGGCCCATAAGCACCTCTCTCGACGCGGGGAGCACTCCATCGTGGGGAACACAGACGGGCCGCGTCAGAGCCAAGCGACACAATCAGCCTGAGTACGGGTACTCAGGCGCAGTCTTCCCCCGCGTGCTTAATGGACCTCGCCGCCTCAACCGACCTCACTGTGCCGTTGGCAACTCCGCCCTCCGCCCGGGAAGATCGCAGCCATGGCATCCCACGCGAACCAAGACCGCGCCCTGTCCTTCGACAGCGTTGCCACGCAGTACGCTGCCGCTCGCCCGGGCTATCCGCCGGCCCTCTTCGACGCCGTGGAGGAGCTCGCCGGCCGAGCGCTGGCCGGCGCCGACGTGCTGGACTGCGGCGCCGGCACCGGTATCGCCGCCCGGCTGCTGCGCGAGCGCGGCGCCCGCGTCGTCGCCCTGGAGCCGGGCGCCGGTATGGCCGCAGAGCTGCGCCGGGCCGAGCCGGAGATCCCGCTGGTGCGGGGCGAAGGGAACCGCCTGCCGTTCGCCGTCGGCAGCTTCGACCTGGTCACCTACGCCCAGGCGTGGCACTGGACCGACCCGGCCCGCTCCGTCCCCGAAGCGCTGCGCGTGCTGCGCCCGCACGGCGTGTTGGCCCTGTGGTGGAACCAGGCCGACGTCCGTGTCCCGTGGGTCGCGGCGGAGGATGCCCGGCTCGCGCCCTTCACCCACAGCTTCCCGATAACTGTGGCCGAGCTGTTCGCCCCGTTTCCGGTCCAGGTGTCCACCCGCGAGATCACGTGGTCACGCCGGATCACCGTCGAGGAGCACATCCGCAACCTCGGCACCCACTCGCACTTCGTGATCATGGACCCTGTCGAGCGGGCCGCACTCCTCGACGCGAACCGCACCGCGCTGGCGCGGCTCTTCCCCGACGGCGAGCTCGACGAGCCATACCGGTGCGGCCTGACCGTGGTGCGAGCAGCCACCACTCAGGCGTCAACTACCCGACGCTAAGCCGGGCTTGCACAACGGGCATCACTGGCGGTGATGCTGCGTTTCCGTCCAGCCCCGCCCGGCGCGTGCGCTCCGGAGGTGGGGCGGGGGCCGTTGACGGGGCTCCGCGTTGCCACAACTCCCACGCTCGCGCGCGGATGTTGCGTGAGCCTCCCCACTCCCGGCTTCGCTCGAGCGGGAGGTGCCCCCGTCGGCCTGCATGATCAACGAATCCGCAGTTCCGGCACGCGAACCTGCCGACGCGCTCCTCTGCGAGAACGGACCGGTGACGGCGCCGGTCGATCTGACGGTGCCATCCCTCGACAACTCCTCGATCGCAAACCGGACATATCGCCAAGGGTATTGCCCTTCCCGGCCTCGTCTGCCTAAAGTCACGCCGTTCATCGAATCGATTCGATGAATTCGATGAACCCGACGGGCCCGAGGGTGGGCGGACGGAGGCGAGATGGCCACGATCAAGGATGTCGCCGAGCGGGCGGGCGTGGCGCCCAGCACCGTGTCCTACGTCCTGAGCGGCTCCCGCAAGATCTCCGAGGACACCCGGCGTGCGGTGCAGGCAGCGATCGACGAGCTCGGCTACCACCCGCGCGCCAGCGCCCGCACACTGCGCAGCTCCCGCACCAACGTGCTGGCACTGGCCGTGCCGCGCGTGCCCGGTGAGTACCGGGCGATCGACGGCCGGTTCGCCATCGATGTCACCGACGCCGCCCGCGGGCACGGATACGACGTGCTCCTCATCACCGAAGGCGACGGCGCCGGCGCGCTGCGCCGCGTGGCCCGCAGCGGGCTCGCGGACGCGGCGGTGCTGATGGCGGTCGAGGAGCGCGATCCCCGTATCGAGGTCCTGCACAAGCTGGGCTTCCCCGCAGCACTGCTCGGCCACGACGGCCACGCGGCGCTGCCCTGGACCGATCTCGACTGGGAGGCGGCAGTCGCCCTCGCCGTCCGTGAGACCGCGGCGGCCGGCCACCGGCGGATCGTCTTCCTGTCGTCGGCCGAGCACGAGATCGCCGCGCGTCGCGGCTATGCGGTGCGCGGCCTCGACGGCGCCCGGCGCGCGACCGCCGAGACCGGGGCCGATGTGCGCGTGCTCTCCTCGCACCGCGACCCGGAGAGGCTCGGGCGCCGGCTGCGCGAGGCGCTGGCCGTGCGTCCCGCGCCGACCGCGCTGGTCGTCCAGGACCTGATCCTCCTCCCCCACCTGCTGGACGCCGTGTCCTCGGCCGGGCTACGGGTCCCCGAGGACCTGTCCGTGGTCCTCGTCGGCAGCCTCCCGGACGAGCTGGGCATCCGGCATCTGCCGCGGATCGACCTGCCCGTCGCGGAGATGTCCACGGCCGTGGCCCGGCTCGCCATCGACGCGATCAGCGCCGGCTGCGACGGCCGGCCGGCGTCGTCCCAGGAGCCCACAACGGCGGCACCTGCCTCGACCGTGCCCTCCGGCGCACCGCACCACCTCATCGAGCCGCGGATGGCCGGGCCCGCCCTCGCTCCGCCGCCGTCCGGCTGACCGCGACGGCCGCCCGTTCGGCACGGCCGGCCACGCACCCCCGCCTTACCCCCGCATGTCCAGAGCCGCACATGTAATGGAGAACCGATCATGCCGTCCCCAACCGGACGACCACGCATACCCCTCCCCGTCCTCGCCGCGGCGCTCGCCACGAGCACCCTCGCGCTGGGACTGACCGGATGCGCCGCCGAGCCCGACCCCGGCACCGTCACGGTGCTCAACTCGGCCACCGACACCGCCGAACACGGCGCCAACCAGCGGTTCTTCGACCGCTGCGCCGAGCCGATGGGCCTGAAGGTCGAGCAGATCAGCGTGCCCGCCGACCAGATCGCCTCGAAGGCGCTGCGGATGGCGTCCTCCGACTCGCTCACCGACATCCTGGAGCTCGACGGGTCCGAGCTGCCGCAGTTCGCGCAGACGGAGGGCCTGCGGCCGCTCGACGAAGTCGGGGTCGACACCTCCGGCTTCTCCGCGAGCGCCACCTCCCTCGGCTCGTACGACGGCACCCAGTACGGCATCGCCCGCTCCGTGAACTCCCTCGCGCTGATCTACAACACCGCGCTGCTGAAGAAGGCGGGCATCGCGCCGCCCACCACCTGGGACGAACTGCGGGCCGCAGCCAAGCAGCTCACCGTCGGCGACACGTACGGGATGGCCTTCAGCGCGAGCCCCAACGCGGACGGCGTCTACCAGTTCCTGCCGTTCTTCTGGTCCGCCGGCGGTGACGAGGCCAAGCTCGACAACGGCAAGGGCGAGGCCGCCCTCCAGCTGTGGAAGGACCTGGTCGCGGACGGCTCCGCCTCGAAGTCCGTCGTCAACTGGAACCAGCAGGACGTCAACGACCAGTTCGTCGCGGGCCGCGCCGCCATGATGATCAACGGGCCGTGGCAGGTGCCGGTCCTCAGCGCCCAGAAGAACGTGGACTGGGCGGTCGCGAGCATTCCGGTGCCCGAAGCGGGCAAACCCGCGGTGCCGCCCATCGGTGGCACCGTGATGGCCGTGCCGAAGAACGACGAGGACCCGGCCCGCGAGAAGAACGCGGGCAAGCTCCTGAACTGCCTCAACTCCGAGAAGAACCAGCTCCAGTGGGGCGAGTCCGTCAACAACGTGCCCACCCGCTCCGCCGCCGCCGAGGCGTACGCGCAGCAGAACCCGAAGCTCGCCGCCTTCGCCGAGCTGGTCACCACGGCCCGCTCCCGTACCGCGAAGGTCGGCACCGGCTGGCCGGTCGTCGGGGACGCGCTCGCGGGCGCCTTCCAGTCCGTGCTGACCGGGCGGACCAGTCCCGAACAGGCCCTGCAGCGGGCCCAGCAGCAGGCTTCGGCGGGGAAGTGAGGAACCGGCCATGACCACCATCACCTCGATAGCGCCCAGCACGGGGGCCGCCAAGGCGAAGTCCGCCACCGGGCGTGCCCCGCGGGGCCGCGGACTGCTCCGCTGGCTCTTCGTCCTCCCCGCGCTCGCCTACATGGCGCTCTTCTTCGGCTATCCGCTCGTCCGCAACATCGTGATGAGCTTTCAGCACTACACGCCGAAGACGTACTTCACCGGCGAGGCCCCGTTCAACAGTCTCGACAACTGGCGGGCCGTCTTCTCCAACGAGCTGTTCACCGGCGCCCTGTGGCACACGGCCGTCTTCACCGTCGGCTCGCTGGTCGGCCAGTTCACCATCGGCCTCGCGCTCGCCGTGTTCTTCTCGCGCCGCTTCCGGCTCTCCGGGTTCGTGCGCGCCATCCTGCTCCTGCCGTGGCTCGTGCCCATGGTCGTCTCCGCGGTCGTCTGGCGGCGCATCCTCGACCAGGACCACGGGATGCTCAACACCGCCCTGCACGCGGTCGGCCTGGCCCCGCAGGACGGTGTGCCGTGGCTCAGCAGCCCCGGGGTGGCGCTGCTGTCGGCGATCCTGGTCAACATCTGGATCGGCATCCCGTTCAACATGGTGATTCTCTACGGCGGTCTGCAGGAGATCCCGCGCGAGCTGTACGAGGCCGCGTCGCTGGACGGCTCCGGCGCGTGGCGTACGTTCCGCAGCATCACGCTGCCGATGCTCCGCCCGGTGATCACGGTCGTGCTCGTGCTGGGCTTCATGTCGACGGTGAAGATCCTCGACCTGATCCTGGCGCTGACCTCGGGCGGTCCCGCGGACTCCACGCAGACGCTGGGTACGGTCACGTACCAGTTGTCCTTCCTTCAGCTCGACTTCGGCCAGGGCGCCGTGGTGGGCAATGTCCTGATCCTCATCAGTGCGGTCTTCGCCGTGCTGTACCTGCGGGCCAACCGCGCCGACTTCGGCAAGGGGAAGTGACCGACGATGAACCGACCGATGAAGGCGCCGATGAACCGACCGGCGAACCGTCTCCGTTTTCGCTCGGCGTGGAACACCGCCGCGGCGCTGCTGATCCTCGCCGTCCTGCTCTTCCCGGTGTATTGGATGGTCAACACCGCGCTCCAGCCCGAGTCGAGCATCGCCGCCACCGAGTGGTTTCCCGCCTCACCGAGCCTGAAGAACTTCGACACGGCGATCAGCACTCAGGGCGGCTCGCTCCTCACCAGCTTCGTCGTCGCGCTCGGCGCCGTCGTCGTGTGTCTCGCGCTGGCCGCGCCCGCCGCGTACGGGCTCGCCCAGTTCGGGCTGCGCGGCGGCCAGGGCATCGTCTTCACGACGCTCATCACGCAGATGGTGCCGGGCATCGTCATCGCCAATGCCCTCTACAGCGCGTACGCAGAGCTCGGCCTGGTCAACTCCTACCTGGGGCTGATCCTGGCGGACGCCTCGCTCGGTCTGCCGTTCGCGATCGTGCTGCTCCGGGCGTTCATGGTGTCCATCCCGGGGGAGGTGGTCGAGGCCGCCATGGTGGACGGGGCGAACCGCTTCACCGCGTTCGTCCGGATCGTGCTGCCGATGAGCCGCAACGCCCTGATCACGGCGGGCCTGTTCACCTTCCTCTTCGCCTGGTCGGACTTCATGTTCGCGCTGACCCTCAACACCACGGACGACGTCAGGCCCATCACGCTCGGCATCTACCAGTTCGTCGGCGCACACGTCAGCGACTGGGGCGCGGTCATGGCGACCGCGGTGCTCTCGGCCGTGCCGGCCGCGATCCTGCTCGTCGTCGCCCAGAAGTACATCGCCGCCGGGATCACCGGCGGGTCCGTCAAGTAGCCGGTAAGGGCTGTAACCCATCATGAGACTCCCCGAGTTCCCCGACGGTTTCCTCTTCGGCGCCGCCACCGCGAGTTACCAGATCGAGGGCGCGTACGACGAGGACGGCAGAGGCCCGTCCATCTGGGACACCTTCTGCCGCGAGCCGGGACGCGTCGCGGACGGCGCCACCGGTGACGTGGCCTGCGACCACTACCACCGCTACCGCGAGGACGTCGCCCTGCTGCGTGAGCTGGGCGTGGACAGCTACCGCTTCTCGGTCGCCTGGCCGCGCATCCAGCCGGACGGCTCGGGCCCGGTGAACACGGCGGGTCTCGACTTCTACGACCGGCTCGTGGACGAGCTGCTCGCGGCCGGCATCTCGCCCGCCGCCACCCTCTACCACTGGGACCTCCCCCAGGCCCTCGAGGACCGTGGCGGCTGGCGGGTGCGCGAGACCGCGGAACGCTTCGCCGAGTACGCCGGCCTGGTCGCCGCCCGGCTCGGCGACCGGGTGGACCGCTGGATCACCCTCAACGAGCCGTTCTGCAGCGCCTTCGTCGGCTACGCGGCGGGTGCCCATGCCCCGGGCGCCCGCGAGGGCCGCGGCGCGCTCGCCGCCGCGCACCATCTGCTCGTCGGCCACGGCCTCGCCGTGCGCGAGCTGCGCGCCGCGGGCGTACGCGAGGTCGGGATCACGCTCAACCCCGACCGGCTGCTGCCGGCCACGGACTCCCCCGCCGACCTGGCCGCCGTACGCCGCGTGGAGACACTGCACAACGACGTGTGGTTCGAGCCGCTGTTCGCCGGACGCTACCCGGAGCACGAGGCCGAGACCTGGGGCGAGCTCCTGCCCTCCGGCGACGCCTCCTACCGGCGCGAGGGCGACCTCGATCTCATCGGCGCGCCGCTCGACTTCGTCGGCATCAACTACTACCGGCCGATCACCGTCGCCGACGCCCCGTACCGCGACCCGGATCCGGCGACCCGTACCGCGGTCGACGTCCGGGCCGAGGAGAGCTGGCGTGACGACGTCCGGCACACCACCATGGGCTGGCCCGTGGTCCCGCACACCTTCACGGACCTGCTGGTCGACCTGACCAAGCGTTACCCGGCGCTGCCTCCGATCCTGATCACCGAGAACGGCTCGGCCGAGGCGGACACGACCGACGCCGACGGCCGGGTCCGCGACACCGATCGGATCGACTACCTCCACGGCCATCTGGACGCGCTCGCCGCCGCGCTGCGCGCCGGCGTCGACGTGCGCGGCTACTACGTGTGGTCGCTGCTGGACAACTTCGAGTGGGCCCGCGGCTACGGCCAGCGCTTCGGCATCGTCCGGGTCGACTACGCCACACAGGCGCGCACGCCCAAGGACAGCTACCACTGGTACCAGCGGCTGATCGCCGCCCACCGCACCCGCGCCGGCGCCTGACCCGCCGCTCCCGGCAGCCGCACCACCCCTCGTTAAGGACCCCCCCATGAAGTTCACCGACGGCTACTGGCTCATGCGCGACGGCGTCAAGGCGTCGTACGCGACCGAGGTCGCCGACGTACACGTCACCGACGACCGGTTCACGCTCTACGCCCCCGTGCGGCACGTGACGAAGCGCGGCCACACCCTCAACAGCCCGCTGCTGACCGTCGAATGCTGGTCCCCCGCCGAGGGAGTGATCGGCGTCCGCTCCACCCACCACGCGGGCGCCGCCGAGCGCGGCCCGGAGTTCGCGCTGCGCGCCGAGCCGGGCCACGCGGCGAAGGTCACCCGCGAGGGCTCGTTGCTGGAGCTGACGGCCGGGCAGCTGTCCCTGCGCGTGGACACCGCGGCACCGTGGCGGCTGGACTTCACCGCGGACGGCCGCGTCCTCACCTCCGCCGAGGCGCGCGGGACCGGCTTCGCGGTGACCGGCGACGGCAGCCACTACTCGCTGGGCCAGCTGTCCCTCGGTGTCGGCGAGTTGGTGTACGGGCTCGGCGAGCGGTTCACGCCGTTCGTCAAGAACGGCCAGTCCGTGGACATCTGGCAGGCCGACGGCGGCACCGCGAGCGAGCAAGCGTACAAGAACGTTCCGTTCCATCTGACCAACCGCGGCTACGGCGTCTTCGTCAACCACCCCGGAAAGGTGAGCTACGAGGTCGGCTCGGAGGCCGTCGGGCAGGTGCAGTTCAGCGTCGAGGACCAGTCGCTGGAGTACTTCGTCGTGTACGGCCCGACACCCAAGGACATCCTGGACCGCTACACGGCGCTGACCGGCCGCCCGGCGCTGCCGCCGGCCTGGTCGTTCGGGCTGTGGCTGTCGACCTCGTTCACCACCTCCTACGACGAGGAGACGGTGAACCGGTTCGTACGCGGCATGGCCGAGCGCGACATCCCACTGGGGGTGTTCCACTTCGACTGCTTCTGGATGCGCGAGTACCAGTGGTGCGACTTCACCTGGGACCCGGACGTCTTCCCGGACCCGGAGGGCATGCTGCGGCGGCTGAAGGACGAGCACGAGCTGCGCGTGTCGGTGTGGATCAACCCGTACATCGCGCAGAAGTCCGCGCTGTTCGCGGAGGCCAAACGGCACGGCTATCTGGTCCGCAGGGCCAACGGCGACGTGTGGCAGTGGGACCTGTGGCAGGCGGGCATGGCCCTCGTCGACTTCACCAATCCGGACGCGCGGGAGTGGTACGCGGGCAAGCTGCGCGCGCTCGCCGCGCAGGGCGTCGACTGTTTCAAGACCGACTTCGGCGAGCGCATCCCCACCGACGTGGTCTGGCACGACGGCTCCGACCCGGAGCGGATGCACAACTACTACACGCAGCTCTACAACGAGACCGTGTTCGACGTGCTGCGCGAGGCACGGGGCGCGGGCGAGGCTGTGCTCTTCGCGCGCTCGGCGACGGCCGGCGGCCAGCAGTTCCCGGTCCACTGGGGCGGCGACTGCGAGTCCCACTTCGGTGCGATGGCCGAATCGCTGCGCGGCGGGCTGTCGCTGGGCCTGTCCGGCTTCGGCTTCTGGAGCCACGACATCGGCGGCTTCGAGGGCACGCCGACGTCCGAGGTCTTCAAGCGCTGGGTGCAGTTCGGCCTGCTGTCGTCGCACAGCCGGCTGCACGGCAGCAAGTCCTACCGGGTGCCGTGGGACTACGACGAGGAGGCGGTCGCGGTCACCCGCGACTTCACCCGCCTCAAGCACCGGCTGATGCCGTACCTGTTCCGCGCGGCCCAGCAGGCGGCGGAGCGCGGCACGCCGGTGATGCGGGCGATGGTGCTGGAATTCCCCGACGACCCCGCCTGCCACACCCTCGACCGGCAGTACATGCTCGGCGACGACCTGCTCGTCGCTCCCGTCTTCTCGGCGGACGGCACCGTCGACTACTACGTGCCGGACGGCACCTGGACCCATCTGCTGTCGGGCGAGCAGATCCAGGGGCCCGGCTGGCGGCGTGAGCAGTACGGCTTCGACAGCCTCCCCCTGCTCGCCCGGCCCGGCTCGGTCATCCCGTACGGCGAGAGCGACGACGCGGCGGAGTACGACTGGGCGCACGGGGTGACACTGCGGGTCCACGCGCCGGTCGACGGTACAACGGCCACGACACGGATCCCGGCGGCGGGCGCCCGGGACGGCGCGGCAGCCGTCTTCCGGACGACCCGCGACGGCGACACGGTCACGGTCGAGGCGGAGGGTGCGCCGGGGCCGTGGCAGGTGCTGCTGGTGGGCGCGGAGGCGGAACCCGGCGACACCGGATCGCCGGCCCGGACCGAGCGGACCGCGCTCGGCACGCTGCTCGCCGTACCCGCGGGCACGGCCCACGTCACGGCACTTCTCACCGGGAGCTGATGCCTCTCTCGCCGCGGGCGCAGTGAGGACGCCCACCCCACCCAAACGTCACCACCTTGACAGGTGACGACCATGCTGCGACGATCGGGTCACCTCCTGAACAGGTGACCCGCGATGCGTGTCCCCGCCAAGGAGCTTTCTCGACTCGAGTTTTCTCGACCGACGAGACCCGCAACGCCCCGACTTCCCCACGAGGACATGCAATGCCGAACAGCTACACCGCCGTTGTGAACGTCACTGGCGAAGGCCGCAACGGTGGCCGCGTCCAGTCCGACGACCGTCTGCTGGAGACCACGCTCTCCTACCCCAAGGAGCTCGGCGGGGCCGGCACCGCCACCAACCCCGAGCAGCTCTTCGCCGCGGGCTGGGGTGCCTGTTTCCTCGGTGCCGTCCGTCGCGCCGCCGCCGACCGCAAGGTCAGGCTGACCAGCACCGAGATCAACGCCGAGATCACCCTGAACCACAACGACGGCGACTACTCCCTCGCCGCCGTCCTCAACCTCGAACTCGGCGGCGTCGACCAGGACCAGGCCACCGAGCTCGCCAACGCCGCCCACCAGCTCTGCCCCTACTCGAAGGCCATCCGCGGCAACATCCCCGTCACCATCAACGCCACTGCCGTCTGATGCGTGAAGACCCGCAGAAGGCACTGCTGGCAGGTGGTTGCTTCTGGGGCATGCAGGAGCTGCTTCGGTCGCTCCCGGGTGTGCTGACCACTAGGGTGGGATACAGCGGCGGCGACATGCCGTATCCGTCCTATCGCGACCACGGCACCCACGCCGAGTCGATCGAGATCACCTTCGCCCCCGCCACAACCGACTACCGCGCCGTGCTGGAGTACTTCTTCCAGATCCATGACCCGACAACAAGGAACCGGCAGGGAAACGACGTCGGGGCCGGCTACCGCTCCGCCATCTTCTACCTCGACGACGAGCAGCGACGTATCGCTGAGGACACCATCGCCGATGTCGAGGCATCGGGTCTGTGGCCGGGAGAGGTCGTGACCGAAGTCGCTCCGGCCGGCGCCTTCTGGGAAGCCGAGCCGGAGCACCAGGACTACCTGCAGCGCTACCCGGACGGCTACACCTGCCACTTCCCGCGCCCGAACTGGCGGCTGCCGAAGCGCGCGGATTCCTGACCCGGACGTGTGGGCGTGGCGCACCCGTCGCCACCGAACCGACTTCCATTCCAACGGAACGGAGCAGCAAGTTGCCGAGCATGTTGAAGACCAAGAGCATGTTGAAGACCAAGAAGGTGCGTTACCTCAGTGCAGCCGCGGGCATGGCTGCTGTCATCGCGGGTGTCGCCATTGCCCCGCTGGCATCGGCCAGCCCGTCGACGTCCAGCGATGCGTCCGACACCCGGCAGCGCACGGAGGTCTTTGAGCTGGTGGGCAAGCAGACCGCGAGCGAGGAGCTCGATCTGGGCGAGGAGGGCATCAGCCTGGGTGACCAGCGTGTCATCCACGAAGACCTGTACCGCGACGGTGAGAAGGTCGGCGATCACAGCGTGATCTGCACCTATACCCGGGTCAGCCCGGCTGCGCTCCAGTGCCTGGGTACCTTCGCCCTGCCTGAGGGGCAGTTCGCCGCGCAGGCGCTGCTCCACCTGCCTGCCCCGTCCTCTGTCGACGTCGGCATCACCGGCGGATCGGGGGACTACCGCAACGCCCAAGGCTTTGTCCGCACCGTTCCCGCCGGTGAGACGGAGAGGCACTTCACCGTCCACCTGAAGCGTTGACGCTCAATCGGTGAAGGGGGGATGTCGTCGTCGGGGGCACTGATGCCTGCACAGGGGCCGGCGATGATCTCCGGCATCCGGATCGACGCACCGTCTCGGGCAGTTGAAATCCCTGGACGACTCGCGCGGGGACGAGGTGCAGCCCGGCCCTATGTCCGGGACGACGAGGCGATCCTTCTGGCAACGGTTGACCGCCTCTGCCGGTCAAGGGCTACCGTCCCACCGTGCCAGCCAATGACGCCGTTACCGTCCGCCCCGGAACCGCGACCGATATCGCGGAAGCACTGACGATCCTGGGTGCTGCCGATGCTCAGCGGAGCGGGCGTCTCCCCCATGCCGGGGAGAGCCGTGGCCGGGGTCGCCGCAGACTCACCGGTCCTGACACGTTCTTCTTCGTCGCCGAGAACGCGGCGACTCATCTGGTCGGCCTTGCCGCCGGCATGAGCGGCCGCGAGGAGGGTGGCGCCGGCCAGACCATTCCCGGGCTGTGCCACATCAGCATGGTTGCCGTTCACCCCGAGTACTGGGGCAAGGGGTTGGGCAAGCGGCTCATCCGGGCACTGCTCGCCGATGGCCGCAACCGCGGCTACGACCGGTTCCAGCTGTTCACCCACGCCGACAACGCCCGCGCCCGACGTCTCTACGAAGGCCTGGGATTCACATTCACCGGTCAGACCGCCGTATCCGACGAGGGCGAGAACATCGTCCACTACTTGCAGGTTTCCTTCGCTGCGAGCTGAGCTTGGATATGGCCGCACCATGGATGGCCGAAGGTGATGAGCAGCGGCACGATGCAGGCGGCATTGGTGGAGTGCGCCCGACGGTCAGCCGGGGAGTCGTTGCAAGAGCCCTGCTGATGAGGTCATCAGTGGGCGGCGCCGAGTTCGATGCACAGGACGCCGATGATGATGAGGCCGATGCCCGCGCCCATGACCTCGGTGAGAGGTTCGTGGAACAGGAGGCGAGAGGCGATGGAGGTCAGGGCCACACCGGCAGCGGCCCAGATGCCGTAGGCGACGCCGAGGCCATGCCTGCGCGCAGCACGCGCGACAGGGCGACGAAGGAGCCGACATAGCCGACCGCGACGACGACGTACAGCGCCGGGTGGTCGAGGGCTCCGCGCAGGGAGAGCGTGGCGGTGACTTCGGGCAGGATCGCTGCGATGAGCAGCAGCCATTTCCTCATCAGGAGGACTCGTCTTTCAGGAGGTCTTCGGCAACCACGAGCAGGTGGGCCCGGTCGCGGTGCGGGACGGGGAAAACACCGGTGGAGGCGGCGATCCAGTAGCCGTCGGCGAGCAGCCGGGCGGCGGCGAGCCGGGCGCGTGCCGTATCCGGCAGAGTGTCGGGGACGGCGAGCCACGGTTCCATGCGGCGGACCCAGGCGTCGGTCAGGGCAGTGCGGTAGTGGGCGTCGAAGTAGATCGCGAAGTCCGCGCGATCGAACTCGGCGGCCAGAGCCACCTCGACGTAGGCCCGGATCC
Organism: Streptomyces sp. KR55; assembly: GCF_052245645.1. Taxonomy (NCBI): domain Bacteria; kingdom Bacillati; phylum Actinomycetota; class Actinomycetes; order Kitasatosporales; family Streptomycetaceae; genus Streptomyces; species Streptomyces sp. KR55. Next base: position 21,402 of record NZ_JBQQCE010000117.1, read on the forward strand.
GCTGGTGCGGCGTGGCCGTCTCCAGCGGCTGCCCCAAACGGTCGAGCAGCAGCGTCTCCCACCGGTCGGCGACGTGGTCGACGACGGCGAGCATCAGGGCTTCCTTGGTCGGAAAGTGGTACATCAGCCCCGGCTTGGTCACCCCCGCCTGCTTGGCCGCCGCGTCGAGGGTGATCGTCCCGCCCCCTTCGGCCCGGAGCAGGTCGAGCGCGCCATCGAGGATCTGACGTTTTGCGTTACTCGCCATGGCCCCACTTTACCATCCGGAAGGTAAAGAACTCGGGCTTCTTCCGTCAGGGACGCCTGAACCGGGTGAAGTCCTGGGCGCCATGGAGCCAGTGCACCTTTTCGTAAAGGTCGTCCTCGGTGAGCGAACGCAGCATCGCGGTGCGTGTCCGCGCCTCCTCCCCCGCGGGATGGTAGACGCGCGTGCCCATCTCCCTGGCCAGCAGTTGGGTGCGCGCGGTCCGCTCGCGTCGTACGGCGTTGTACTGCTCCAGGCACTGCGCCACGTCGTCGTCGGTGGCGTCTGCGAGGACGTCACCCAGGACCACGGCGTCCTCCAGGGCCTGGCAGGCGCCCTGGGCGGCGTACTGGAGCATCGGGTGGGCTGCGTCGCCCATGAGCGCCACCCGGCCGTCCGTCCAGACGTCGACCGGATCACGGTCGCACAGCACCCATTGCCGCCAGTGCTCACCCAACTCCAGGAGCAGCCGGGCGGTTTCGCCCAGCTCTCGGAAGCGGCTCAGCACGACGGCCCGCTGCACCGGGCGTCCGGAGACGGACTCGCGGGCGCCGTCGTCGAGGGTCGCGGCGAGGTTGAGGTACTCGCCACGGCCGATGATGTAGTGGACGAAGTGCCAGGCGGGGCCCGCCCACAGGGTCACCACGTTCCAGCGCAGTCGCCGCGGCACCTTCTCGATCGGTATCACCGAGCGGTAGATGGTGTGCCCGCAGACCCGGGGAGCGCCGTCGCGCACCAGGTGTGCGCGAACGGTCGAGCGGATGCCGTCGGCTCCCACGAGCAGGTCGCCGGTGAACGTGCGGCCGTCCGCCGTGGTCACCGTCACGGATGCCGGATTCTGTACGTACCGTTGCACGGCGGCGCTCGCGACGAGCTCGATGCCCTCGCTCGCCCGGCATGCCGAGAGCAGGGGGCCATGGAGATCCCGGCGGTGCACCACGGCGTACGGGTTGCCGAAGCGCTGCCGGTACCGCTCCTTGACCGGCATGCCAGCGATCTTCTCGCTCGTCAGACCGTCCATCAGACGGAGTTCGTCGACGAACACCGCCCGGTCACGCACGTCCTGTCCCACACCGAGCAGGTTCAGGGCATGGAAGCCGTTCGGAGCGAGCTGGATGCCCGAGCCGATCTCGGCGAAGGTGTCCTCGCGTTCGAGGACGGTGACGCGGTGACCGCAGCGGGCAAGCGCGAGAGCGGTGGCGAGGCCGCCTATGCCGCCGCCCGCGATGAGTGCGTGTGCCATGTCGCTGCCTGTGTCCCTTCTCGGCTGATGCCGCGGTCGGCCTAAGGGGTGCGCGGCCGCACCAGTTGGGTGAGCAACGAACCGATGATCCGCGGTCCGTCCTGGGTCAGGACGGACTCCGCGTGAAACTGCACCGAGGCGAAGGACCGTCCACGCAGGGCATGGACCTCGCCACTGTCGCGGTCCCTGCTCACCGCCACCCGGCCGACGTCCGGGTGCTCGATGACGTCGGCCCCCGCGCAGGCCGTGTACGTGTTGTAGAAGCCCACCCGTTC
>NZ_JBQQCE010000118.1:0-23068 GCF_052245645.1 Streptomyces sp. KR55
GGCAGCCAAGGCGGCCGCCCCATCACCCACGACACCGACCTCTACCGCGATCGCAACACGGTTGAGCGCGCCATCAACAGGATGAAGGCCTGGCGAGGCATCGCCACCCGCTATGACAAGACGCCCGAGAGCTACCTCGCCGGACTCCATCTCCGCGCAGCAACCATCTGGATCGGCAGCCTCCTGAAAGCCTGTTGATCACAACCGAAGACAGGCCCTAGGCGAGCGAGAGCCCCGGGCGGCCGTCGCGCGGGTACCAGTCGGCGAAGTCCTCGTCACGCCACAGCCCGCCCAGGTGGTCTCTCACCCACATCGCCGTTGTACCGCCCGGGTTGCTCGCCCGCGCCATCTGCACGGTCAGAGAAGGGACTTGCTCACCAGAACGGGCGTGGAGCGACAACGGGCACCTCGACAACTGCATCGGTCCTTGAACAGAGCCGAGCATGCCCGTTGATCATGCTGCCCCACCGGGGATCCCCAAGATCCCCGACAGAGTCCAGGGGCATGTCCGGCGTTCACTGGTATCGGCCGTCGAATCGGCTTCCGCTGCGCAGATCCGAGAACCGGAGGCCGACGACCTCTCCCCCCTCCACCACCCAGCGCAGGTCGTAAGAGGCCCGGTAGGACGGCGGCCAGAACGAGCAGAAATGGCCGTCCTCGTCGACGGACCATGTACCCTCACTCTCCCGTCCGCTCTCGAAGTAGCGAGTGGCGCCGTCGGAGTCGAAGGTCTGCGTCGCTCCGTCGCTGTAGACGAGGCGCCCTGCGGTGAGAGCGGCCGGAATCTCCCCGGCCGGCACAGGTGCGCCGTCTTCGGCTGAAATGCCGTCGAGGTTCTTGGTCACTGAAGGGACCTCCCGTGGGCCCAAGCTGGCCCTTTGTGAGCTGTGGTGGTTCAAGGCATGTCGCCGCACAGGAGTCGCGGCAGCGAGGAGGACGATGGCGTTCTGCCTCCGGGTATCGCAGCCTGTCTCTCTTGGCGTGCAAGGCGGCGGCCGAGCAGCCGCTCTCGGACTGCTTGTGGACGGCCGCTCACTGGATTTCGGTGGCGCTGCCTTCCGGCATCTGGAACATGCTCAGGTACTGGCCGTAGCCCTCCCTCTCCAGCTCCTCAACAGGGATGAAGCGCAAGGAAGCTGAGTTGATGCAGTACCGCAGCCCGCCCCTCTCGCCGGGTCCGTCGGGGAACAAGTGTCCGAGGTGGCTGTCCCCGTTCACCGACCGGACTTCGACACGTACCATTCCGTGGCTGGTGTCGGGCCGCTCGACGACGTGGTCGGGCTCCAGGGGTTTCGTGAAGCTGGGCCACCCTGTGCGGCTGTCGTACTTGTCCGCCGAGGAGAACAGGGGCTCCCCTGACACGATGTCCACGTAGATGCCGGGGGCCTTGTTGTCCCAGAAAGGGTTGGCGAAGGATGGCTCCGTCTCGTCCCGCTGGGTTACGCGGTACTGCTGTTCTGTGAGCTGCGCGATGCGCTCTGGGCTCTTGCGGTACTCCGGCATGCCTACCTCCCAGGCCACGTGGCTGCATCGTCACTTCTAGGCTTTCGCGTCACGCGCTACCGTTTCCTTACCTCGCGACGGGACATGCACGTCACTCGACACTGCCGGTGAGCGGGCGGTGGGGCTACGCCCAGCTGCGGCAACCCCTGGGCGCCCGCCTAGGTGTTGGCTACTGGGCCCTGTTCCTCGCCGTCGACCTCAGCAGCTGGTGAAGGGAGCGCTCTTCGGGCTGGGCCACGGCATGTTCCCCTGGCACCGCACTGGTCAATATCCTGCGGTCCCTGGTCCACCCCCGCATGGGCACACCCTTCACCAGCGCCCGGGACGTGGCGCTGCGGGAACCGCCCGGCTTCCTCATACTCGTGGCCGTAGTCGAAGGCGCTCAGCCCGGACACATAGGCAGCGATCAGTTCTCGCGCCCCGACGGTGAGCAGTGACAAGCTGCGCACCAGCGCCTGGGGGTAGTCGAGCAGTGGCCGGACAGGCCCGGAACACTTGCAACAGCGCCGCGTCCGGCGGCAGCGACGGCAGATACGACACGCGATACGCCTCCATGTGCGTACGGCGATGTGAGCGTCACGGTGCTCGCTGAGCGGATTGGCGCACACGGTTCGCGGTCGGAACGTCGGCCAGCTCCCGCAGGTCGTCATGGCCACCAGCTGGACCCGGCCGTGCTCACCCCCTTACGCCGTCCGGGACATCGGGGTGCACATCCGACGCCGGTGCGGCGAGCGTGTCGGCCCCCAGGGCCTCTGGACTCCAGTCGGAGTTCTCGCTGGCGGGATCGAGGTGGTCGATCACCCAGGTTCACAGCATGGCGTCCTGCTGGAGTTCGCGCGCTCATCCCTCGGCGCCAGTGCCCCGCATGCGCCTGTTCACCAGCGGCGACAGCTCAGCCCAGCGCCGACGCGCGTCGCGCGGCTGGTTGGAGTCATAGGCGTGTTGCTGAGCAACAACGCGGACCGACTCGAGCTTCGACCAGTCGTGAGCGTCCGCGGCGAGCTTATTCGCCCAGCAACGAACCGTCGTCGGTCTCGGCATCCCTACGACCAGGAGCGACGGCCAGTGAGGACAGTACGTACACCAAGCACACCACGCATCGCCACGGCCGACATCCGGCGCAGATGCCCCACCTGGCGTGGTGAACATCCCTTCTGGGCCGCGCTGCTCACGTTCGAGGCCGGTCCGCCGATCGTCTACTGGCCCTAGACGAAGCTGAACCCGGGCGGGATCCCGCTCGCCCTGTCGACCACGTCCGGCGCCCGATCCCTGGTCATCGGCGTTCTGCTCGTTGTTCTGGGGCTCTGCCTCTGGTACCAGCCGCACCATCACATGTTCGCGGGGATCACCACCCTGCTCCTCACCCTGATCTCCCTCCCCGTCGCCAACTTCAGCGGCCTCTTCCTCGGACTGATCTCCGCCATCATCGGCGGCTCCCTCTCCTGCGCCTGGCAACTTCCTCCTGCCGCCCCGCCGCCCCGCCGTTGCCGCCCGCGACGGTCGCGCCGGACGAGGCGCCCGCCAACGTCCCGGCAGAACACGGTCACAGCGGCATCTGACACCCGTACCGGTCCGACCCGACCGGTGCACCCCACGCACCGCGCAAGGCAACGCCTGTACTCTCCGCTGATCGAAACGGTCACGGACACGGGACCAAGCCCGTCTCCGAAACCTTGCTCGATTTGTCGGCGAGCCAAGTACCGCATATGGCGATCGACGACACCGTCGGCGTCATCGAGGGACGCGTCACGCGGCGACCGCTGCCCGCTCGCGGGCCGCCCTCACCGCAGCCGACAGGCTCGCGATGTCGTACGCGCCGTGGTGCCTGCGGCCGTTGACGAAGAACGTGGGTGTGCCCGTCACACCGCTGAGATCGGCCGAGTCGACGTCTTCGGCGACGTGTGCCGCACCGGCGTGCGACCGCAGGTCCCGCTCGAAGCGGGCCACGTCCAGTCCGATCTCCATCGCATAGCCGCGCAGGTCGTCGGCGCGCAGGGCGCCCTGGTGGCCAAGCAGCAGGTCGTGCATGTCCCAGTACCGTCCCTGCGCCGCCGCGGCCTCGGCCGCCTCCGCGGCGAGCTGGGCGTGGACGTGCACGTCCACGCGCGGAAGGTGCCGCCATACGTAGCGCACGCCCTCGAAGTCCCCAAGGAGATCGCGTACGACACATTCGGCCTGCCCGCAGAACGGGCACTCTTAGTCGCCGTACTCCACCACGGTCACCGGCGCCCAGCGCGGGCCGCGGATGTGATCGCGGTCGAGGTCCACCGGGACCGCGAGGTCGACGATGGTCTCGGCCCGGCCGAGCAGGGCTCGCAGCCGTGCCGGGCCGGGAAGCGCCCCGATCACGGCCGTGACGAGGCGGCTGGTCAGGAACGAGGCGAGGACGGCCGTCAGGATGCCCGTCTTGGCGTCCTCCAGCCGGGTGCCGTCGAAGGCGAGCGTCGCGATGAGCAGGGAGACGGTGAAGCCAACTCCGGCCAGGGTGCCGCCGGCCGTCACGGCTCCCCAGCCGACCGGCGGCCGTACCCGGCCACGCGACAGGAAGGTGGCGAGTGCCGAGGCTCCGACGATGCCGAGAGGTTTGCCGAGGACGTAGCCGAGGAGGATGCCCAGGGTGATCGGCGAGCCGAAGGCCCGTGACAGCTGGTCGCCGCTGACCTCGATACCGGCGTTGGCCATAGCGAAGAGCGGGACGACGGCATAGCTCGCCCAGGGATGGTAAATGCGCTGCAGCCGGTCGTTCGGGGAGACCGCGGAGACGATTCCGGCGCGTGCGTGGCGGCCCAGTTCCGGGGTGGGCTGTTCGCGGAAGAGCCGGAAGAGGCTGGTGGCGCGCTCCAGGTCGCTTCTGGAGGCCGGGTAGGCGTAGGTGAGCAGACCCATCGCGAGGCCGATGACCACGGGATCCACGCCCGATTCGAGCAGGGCCACCCAGGCGATGACCGCAAGCACCGCGTACACGGCGCCACGGCGCACGCCGAGCCTCCGCACGCAGAGGATCACTGCGAAGGTACCGACGGCGGCCAGCAGCGCGGGCAGCCGGATGCGGTCGCTGTAGGCGACGGCGATGACGGCCAGGGCCAGGAAGTCGTCGACGACAGTGATGGTGAGGATGAAGACCCTCAGCCCGGCCGGCATACCGCGGCCCACGACGGCCAGCATGCCCAGGGCAAAAGCGGTGTCGGTCGACATCGCCGCACCCCAGCCCTGAGCGGTGCCGTGGCCGGCGTTGACGGCGAGGTAGATCGCGATGGGGACGAGCATCCCGCTGACGCCCGCGGCCAGGGGCAGCGCGAGCCGCTTGCGGTCGCGCAGCTCGCCCATGTCGAACTCGCGGCGGGCCTCGAGGCCGACGACGAGGAAGAACACGGTCATCAGGCCGCTGTTCACCCATTCGCGCAGGTCGAGCGAGATCCCGTAGGAGCCGAGCCGGACCGAGAGGTGGGTGTGCCAGAACGCCTCGTACGCGTGCGGTGCCGTGTTGGCCCAGACGAGCGCGACCAGTGCCGCGGTGACCAGGACGGCGGCGCTCCCGGTCTCGGTCCGCAGGAAGTCACGCAGCGGGGTGTGCGTGTCCTGGCCGCACACGGTTTGCCCCGTGTAGGCGCCGGGCGGAGGGGCCATGGCAACCTCGCATCGTGTGGATTCGGCGTCATGACGCCGACAACAAGCGGACGAGCGTTCCGTTCATTCTGTGCAATCCTTCAACAGCCGGCCCGGACCTTCCACAGGCGGCTCACCAATGCCGGATACCCACCCTTCGAAGTGACGATGAGCTCAGGCCCGATGACGACGTGTGGGCCATCCGGAGCGCGAGCGCCCGCTGGTCGTGTCTCGCGCGGTGCGAGTGGCGATGAAAGCCGAGCGGTTGATGTCGACGGCGTCCTTCCACTCGGGGCGGGCTTGGACGTAGTCAGCGACAGAATTGCAGTAGATGCCAACCTTGGCCGGACCTTGAGTCAGGTCTTCCAGGGCGTAGCGTGCCAGGGCCGACACGATGCCCGATGCCGTTGGTCTGGGTCCACGTAAGAGCGGGTGAGCGTGACTCGTCCGCCGGTGGTCTCGTAAGCCGCGTTACCGACGACTTGGCCGTTGAGCAGTGCCTGGTAGAGGCGCGTGGTCTCGTCCTTGCGTACCTCAACCGCGGCCGGTGATTGCTCCATGTTCTCTTCTCGCTTCGTTCGCCTCCAGTCGGTGGCCCCGAGCAGTTCTCACTAGGGCACGCGAACGGACCACCTAGTCCAACTTACGGCACACTTTACGAGTAGAGACGCGTGATACTGGACCTCAAGGTCCGAAGTGGGGGCCTGCCCGAATGCGCGACGTAACTACACCTTGGAGGTGTGGGTTGATGAGCAGCGAAGAACAGGTGCCGGTAACCGAGGAGCTGATCGACGACATCGATCAAGTCCGCTTTGAGCTCTACCGCGACGGCGATCTAGTCGGCTGGCTCTACTACACCCATCTGAAGCCCAACCGGTACGCCCTACTGCACACCGAGGTGGAGTCGAGTCATCAACATCAGGGCGTGGCGGGCGCGATGGTTCGGCGAGTGCTCGACGAGATCCGCGCCCGCGAGGGCACGATCACCGCGATCTGCCCCTTTGTGGCCGACTACCTCTCGCGGACGACCACCTATGCCGATCTGATCGACGCCCGACACCCGGGCTACTCCGATCGTGCTGCTGCCGAGTCAGCACGCGCGAAGGCCGGTGGCTGAGACTACCGGGTCGCAATCAGGAGCTCCCTCGGACGAGCCCCATCGCGGTCTCACGTCGTGCCGCCTCGAACTCCTACTCCTGGTGGCGGAAGTGCAGCGACCCAGCCGGAGGCCAGGGTGATCCGGCACGTGTGGCCAACGCCGATGAGCTCATGTCTCCCCGATCGGCCGCGTGGTGTCAAGACACGGGTAAGAAGCGGAGCCCGACCTGACACTAACCTCTGGGCGAACACGCGAGCTGGCTCTGGCTGTGCCAACTGGACGCCCGACTGAAGCCCGCCGTCTCAACCGGTGATCGCGACTTGGAGAGCCATCGCGCAGGGGATTGGTGCCTCTGGGCTAACACGGTCGGCCACGAGGGCGGATGTGGCCCAAGCAAAGGGATCGATGAGGGGAAAGACTGATGAAGGCAGTGGTTGGGGAGACCGTTGTGGCCGAGGCCCCGAGCGAGGCGGTAGTCAGTATCGAGGGAAATGTCTACTTCCCGCCGGACTCAGTTGCAGCCGGCGCGCTCCGCGACAGCCCAACCCCCTACACCTGCCCCTGGAAGGGGACGGCGCAGTATCACGACGTTGTGGTCGGCGACATGGCGCTCAGAGACGGGGCTTGGTCTTACCCGAACATCAAGGAGTCGGCGGCGAACCGTGTCGGTCGCGACTTCAGCGGCTACGTCGCCTTCGATGTGCGCCAGGTCAGGGTCGAGAACTGACAAGGCACACCGCACTGCCAGCAGATGCCACATACCTGACTGCAAGATCTAGTTGAGTAGGGAGGAACAATTTCATGAGTGAAGACTTCGAGGGCCGTAAGATCGTCGTTGTCGGTGGTAGTAGCGGTATTGGTCTGGCTACGGCGCAGCAGGTGCTTGCCGGGGGTGGCAGCGCCGTGATTACCGGCCGAAACCCGGACAATCTGAGGATGGCAGTGGAAACGCTGTCGCAGCACGGTAGGGCATGGGGTATCGAGGCGGAACTGACCGACCGCGCCCAGGTGCCTGAGGTTCGAAAGCAGCTTGCCGCCGAGCATGCCGATGCGAGTTTACTGGTGAACGGAGCGGGAATTTTCACTCCGAAAGCATTCAGCGAATATGACGAAGCTTTCTACGACTCATTCAACGAACTGAACCGCGCGATGTTTTTCATTACCCAGACCGTCGTTGCCGGGATGGTCGCTGAGGGTAAGGGCGGTTCGATCGTCAATATCGGCGCGATGTGGGCACACCAAGGGATAGCGGCGACGCCACACTCCGGCTTCTCCGTGCAGAAGGGCGGCCTGCACTCACTGACGAAAGCGCTTTCGATTGAGCTGGCGCCGCATGCGATTTGGGTCAATGCGGTTGCACCGGCAGCGGTGAAGACACCTCCGCATTTCCGTCTGGTTCCCGAAGAGCAACTCGACGACCCCGTGAATAGTTTTGCCAGTATGCACCCGCTGGGCCGGGTCGGCACCGTGGAAGATGTCGCGAACATGGTGTCGTTTCTGCTTTCGGACAAGGCAGGCTGGATGACCGGTGCGATCGTCGACGTTGACGGCGGGGTCATGGGCGGACGTAACTAAGGGTCCACACATGAAGATCGCTGTTATCGGTGGGACCGGGCTTATCGGATCGCAGGTGGTGAAGATCCTGAACGCGGGCGGGCACGAGGCGGTGCCGCACTCGCCGTCCACCGGACTGAACCTGTTGAGCAGGAAGGGCCTGCCCGAGGCGTTGGCGGGAGCCGATATCGTCGTGAACCTGACGGACTCGCCGACCTTCGATGAGGCCTCGCCCGCGTTCTTCCGGACGACGATGGACAACCTGTTGCTGACCGCCAGGTCCGCCGGTGTGGGCCACGCGGTGGTCCTCTCGATTGTCGGCGCCGACCTGGTACCGGACCTGGTGTACTACCACGCCAAGGTTCTGCAGGAGGACATCCTCAAGGCCGGTCCCGTGCCGTACTCGATCGTCCGCGCCACGCAGTTCTTCGAGTTCATGGACGCGGTGATGTCGTGGACCTCCGACGACAAGACCGTCCGCCTGCCCGCCACGCGCATCCAGCCCATAGCCTCGGCCGACGTCGCCCGGGCCGTGGCCGAGGTCTGCGTGGGCGTCCCGCTGCGCGGCATCCGCAACGTCGCCGGCCCTGAGGTCTTCACGCTCGACGAGTTGGGCCGAATCACCCTGGCCGTCCGTGGCGACCAACGCAGCGTCGTCACCGACAACAACGCCGGCATATACGCCGCCGCCTCGAGTGACGTTCTCATCGCCCAGGGCGACGCCGTCATCGCCAGGACCACCTACCGGGACTGGCTCGCGCGGTGACTGAGACGGAGCCCGCACGACCTCCACGGTGCGAGCCCCGGCCGTACGGCCAGCCGGTCAGGCCGGGACGGACACCGCCGTGTTCTTCCCGGGTTGACCATCCACAGCACATGGTCGATCCTCGCCGTGGAGAACAAACCGGAGCACACCGACCTCATCGACCCCAAACACCCGGAAGTAATCAAAGGCCACACTCGTTTGCCTTAAACCCGGCTATCGGCTCCCCCGACAGAAGGTGTGACAATGACGATCAATCTCGAGGCCGAGGCGTCTGCCCGTGAAGAAAACAACGCTGCACTCATCGCTGCTTTGGACGAGAAAAGTCTCAGCGAGGTGGAGTCCAGCTGGGAGCTCGATGTCCTCAACGATGCGGAGCACGGTCGCTGGATCGCCGCCCTCGGTCCCGAAGCGATCGGCGAGCTCTCGTACCGTTTCGTGGGCGGCCGTGTTGTGCTGCTTACGACCTGGGTCGACCCCGCCTACCGCAAACATCGGGTCGCCACAGAACTCGTCTCTCGCGTGCTGGACGAGATCCGCGAGAGCGGGAAGAAGATCACCATCATCTGCCCGGTTGTGGGTGAGTTCATCGACCGCAACCCCGAGTACGCCGACCTCATCGATAAGGTCCATCCCGGCGCCGGCGCCTACCCCAAGCACGAACCCGCGGAAGGCGGCCACGACGAGGAGCTCACCGCGATCGAGCACGACCTGGCGTAGTTGTCCGGCGTTCAGACGTGGTTGCCTGTCACGCATCCGAAGCGCGCGACACGTGTACCACAGCACGGTCACGAGGGTAGGGCCGACGTGTTCATTCGCCCTAGACAGACTTGACGCCTCGTCGGCTCACCATCAGAAGCGCGGCAGGCATGGCGTAATGTCGTGGCCGCGCTCGAGCAGGCCAGGTCAGGTCCGCGATGGCTTCGCCGCTGTTGGTGAGCATCACCGCCAGGTCGGTGGCGATCCGGCCCGGATCGTGTCTGGTCCCACCCTGCCGAAGCGGCCTGCGAACGGCCGGGTAGGCGGGGGCAGCCCGGTGACATCAGCGGGATCCGCCGACAACCGTGCCCGGCATGCCCGACCACCCTGAACCATCGGCACTGACATGGACCTTGGGACGCAACCCGAGTCTGCATGCATAAAGTGCCCTCCGCTTGGACCGACCGAGCTCCCCAGCAAGGTTCATCGTCCCAGGCCAGGAAGGCACTTTCATATTTCCGCCGTACCCAGCCGAAACAGCGAGGTTAGTCATGCCGCAGGCATCGCCCCATTTTCCGCACATCGTGGTGCACAGCCCAGCGCTTGACGGCTCCCGCCGAGTTACCGGGGGTGACGTGATCCTGGGGATCGCCTCCCATCTGGATGACGTCATCGAGATTCTCCGACTTGCCGACCTCGATCGGATCGCGGTCGAGGAGAGTGACCTCATCGAATGGCAGGGGGGTGGACCGGACGAGTGGCCGGGTCTTTCCGAACACCCGGAGGAATGAGCCGGGACGCCTGCTGATCTCTGTCCGTTGCAAGGCCCTGTTGTTCTCGCCGCTTTGGGTCCAGAAACACAGATAGAGGGGCCGCCCCATCTACCCGATGCGGCCGCCCTCGCGCATTCGGCCCGTCAGACCTTCAGCTTCTTGATCGACGTCGGCGCGTGGTCCGGCTCCGTCGCGATCTCCTCGAACTCGACCACGTTGCGGATGTCGTTCGTGGTGTGGACATCGAGATGTTCGTGACGCGTTCCAGGATCGCCTCGACGATGACCAGCACCTGGTGCTCCACGGTGAGCTTCTTGGCGTGTTCGAGGGCGGCGCCCAGATCGTTCCGATCGGTCACGCGGTTTGTGTTGCAGCACCCAGGCCCTCCTCTGCCTCGCCCGCCACGGCATCAGCGTGCTCTTCGCCGTGCTCCGCGACGGCATCTTCTACGAACCACGCACCCCCGAAGCAGCCGTCGCATGACCAGCTCGGGCTTGACGAAGGATATAGAGGCACCCCCAGTCTCCCCAGATCTACGATCTCGCCGGATGATTCCTGCACGGGCAGCCACCGGGTGATGGCGTCCATGTGCTCGGCGAGGACTTCCGCGTCGAGGTCGAGGATCCCCGCCTGGCCATCGACGTCAGCTTGTAGTGGTCGTGAGGGGAAGTGTGCGGGGGTCACACCTGCCCCCTCGTGCAGACGCTGGCCAAGCTCCACGTCGAGCTCACACGGTTCACCGACAGCACCATTGACGAGGACGGCGACCCCGCGCGGCTGTCAAGCAACTCGACTTAGTGATCAGCACCTTCGACCAGCAGAGGCAGAGGTTCGGGGGTGAGACAGAGCGGCCCTTGTGCGAGGTCGACTGTGAGCCGGGTGAGCTGCGCGGAGTCAGGCCGTACATAGAGGTTGGTACTGGTGATTCCCCGCTCGGGGTTGGGCACGTCGGAGGTCAGTGAGCACAGTTGCCCGCGGTTGCGGATGAGACAGGGCGGTCGCTGCCGTGCCGGGCGCGGCGATGAGGGCCGCATCGAACCCCGCCCTGTGCTCGTGCAGGCCAGGTCGGGTCGTGGTAATCGATGACCTCGGCGGACGGCGAGGCTGTTGCCGTCACCTCCACACCGGCGGCCGCCGCCAGCTGGATGGCCAGGGAGCCGGTGCTGCCGTCTCCGTTGGTGATCAGGAGGCGCTGCCCTGTGGTGAGCCCCAGCGCCTCCAGGGCCTGCTATGCGGTGAGGCCGTTGACGGGGAGTGCGGCCGCCGCGGCGTGTTCCAGTTCGTTGGGGACGGGGGCTGTGTGGGCGGCGGTGACAAGGACCTGCTCGGCCCAGAAGCCTCTGCCGCCCGGAAGCGGCGCCCCATGCGCCACTACACGGTCACCGACGGAGGTCCCCTGGACACCGGGGCCGACAGCGCGTATCCGGCCGACGCCCTCGACGCCCAGTACAGCGGGGGCCGCAGGCCGACATCCCAGCCGCCGTTGCTCAGCAGTTTGTCCCACGGCCCCACGTCGGCGGCCTCGACCGCGATGAGGACCTGGCCTTGCCGGGCGGCGGAGGTTCAGGAAAGTTGAGGAGGATGACCTCCGTCGCCCCGGGCGCGGAGACTCCGCTTGCTTTTATCACTCTTCCTTAGAGTTCGTAACGCGATCTTGTGGAGATGTGCTGGCCGGCGTGGCCGGTGTGATGATCCGGCGTTGGGGTGTGAGTACGCGCCCGTGGATCGTCGACGATGACTTGTGGTTGCTGATCGAGCTGTCGCTGCCGCCCTGGCCGGAGCGGTCGCCGGGGGCCAGGCCGGTGCCGGACAGGCTGTGTCTGCCGGGCATCTTGTACGTCCTGTTCAACGACATCGCGCTCCTGCCGCTGGAGCTGGGGTTCGGCTCCGGACAGACCTGCCGGCGGCGCCTGGACCGCCGGCAGCAGGCCGGCGTCTTCGACCGGCTGCACCGCATCCTGCTCGCCGAGTGGAACGCGGCCGGCGAGCTCGACTGGTCAAGAACGTGTGTGGACGGCTCCCACATCCGGCCGCAATGGGGGGCGCGGCAACCGGTCCGCAGTCCGGACCCCTCCCGGGCGACAAGGCGTACGACTCGAAGGCCGTGCGCTGCGAACAGCGACGCCGCCGGACCCTGCCGGTGATCTCCCGCAAGGGCGCCCCGAACATCAAGGGCCTGGGCAAACTCCGCTACGTCGTCGAGCAGACCTCCGCCCTGCTCCATCAGTTCCAACCACCCTGCCGTGCGATGGGAACGACGCCTCGAACTCCACGACGCCTTCCTCGCTTTGGGCTGATGATCCTGTTACAAGCTCTTACGCGGTGTAGGCGGGGAGCAGCCTGGCCGCTCCCGGGCGTCTCTGCGGTGCTCTTTCAAGGGAGCAACTTTTCCACACCGGCAGCGCCCTCTTCGTCGAGAAGGCGGCGCGCCTGTTCAAGCCTCTCCGGTGTGATGTCGTGACCAGACGCCAGTACTACATCTTCCGGGTCGGGCAACTGTTCCGTGCCCGTATGGAGGACCGCATCTGGCGTTTGCTCTCCCCACTCATCGTCGTCAGCGCTTTCAGACATCGTGTCTCCCATGTTCGAACAAGTGTGACGGGCGTCGCTCAGCGTGAGAGATCGGCCATTCAAGGGTTGGCAACCGGGCTCTCGTGCTGGTTCGCAGCCCAGGCAAACGCCTCTGCCAGGTCCTTCAAGGCGGCTGCTACCGCTCCATGATCCTTGTGCCCTTCCTGCTGTCGCGCTTGAGACGCGATGGCCTCGAAAAGCGCCGCTTGAGCATCCCCTTGCACCGTAGAGTTGGCATTGCTCACGATGTCCTCCGAATTCCTGTCCGGGAACAGTTCAGACCCAGCCTCACGCTGGCTCTCGTTGAAACTGATACACCTGGCAAGCGCGGGTTAGCGCAGGGCCGATCAGAACGTTGTTTCTCCACAAATGGTATTGCAGCTTTGATCTACAGCTCATCTACGCGGGATCGGCGCCCGTCGTGGAGAGTTGAGCCGCTCCGCAGCGGCACTCCGCTTTCGGGCTTGGGATGGGCGGCCTGCCTGCAAGTACTGTGTGGCGCACGCCCCCGACGCGACGGCCTCCGGTGCGTAGAGCTCCCGGGGCAGGCAGCTTGATGCGGTCGTTGGGGCAGGGAGCCACCATCCCTAGGACAACCCCATGCCGGGGTCCACTCACTGCGGCGCGCTCAGCAGCGGGTCCGTTCGCTGTGAAGTCCGCTTTCCCAGCCCGTGCGTATCGGATCGCCGGTGGGCCTACGAGCGCGTGATCGTCCGGCATGGGGGCCGCCGCCGATGGCCAACACCGGGGAACCCGGACTCTCAGCCGCAACAATGCCAGTCCGCCCGCTCGCGGGGCGCGCGTCTCAGGGATCGTGAGGACGAGCGCGGCCAGAACGACGAAGGCCGGCGTAAGGACGTGAAAGCCGTATGCGTCGGGACGTGAGGTCGACTGAACCAGCAGCCCCACCACACCCGCACCAGTGGCCATGCCGATACCCGTGCCCACCCCTGTCATCGTGGGCCCCAACTACGGACGTTGCTTGGGTGAGAACTCGACCAGTCCGGCGGCAAGACCGCCCGTGGCGATGCTTTGCACTACCAGGGCGATCACGAGGGAGACGACACCATCAGCCGTCCAGAAGACCGCTGTGCCGGCCGCCGCCACCAAAAGGGCGGCGACCAGCACCCGGCGACTGCTCAGGTAATCGCTCAGCGATCCGTCCGTCAGCAGGGCACCGAGCAGGCCCACGGCATACACGGCGAAGATCACCGTCAGCATCGTGACCGACAGACCCCAGCGCTCCCGGTACAGCGGGGAGATCGGTGACGGTGCGCTTGCTGTGGCCATCAACACCACATTGGTGCAGACCAGCACCGCACGGACCTCGCCTGAGACGGCGCCCGTCGCGAGGAAGACCCACACATTTCGCGTCGCGGTCGGGCAGGACCGCGACGCGTGTGCCAGTCTCGGCATCCTGGCGACCCGGTAGCGTGCACGCAGAAAGTGCCTTCCTGCTGCTGGGATGACAGAGACCTTCGACAAGCCCCATCTTCCCAGCCCAGAGAGCACTTTTGCTTTTCCGGTCAAGACCCGGACGCCACGGCAGGCGAAAACACGCAGGTTAACCACCGAGCCGGCGGACAGAGTTGACCGGCCGCCGGGCGGGGCAGCGTGCGGACGGCAGTGTCCCGCGCTCAGCGCCGGCACTGCCTTTGATGGCAGTAGACCGTACAGTGGCTTGCTCGCGGCTCCCGCACAGGCCGTTATCGCGCAGCAATGCGCAGAGGGCAGAAACGGCAGGCAGGACGGACCTATGCAGTTTCCGATTGCCGGATCACGGAGCCACTGCGATTGGCGCCGTAGAGGCTTTGTAGAGCTGCCGTAGACCCCGCCGTGGCAGGGTCGAATCCAAAACAGGCAAGAAGTGTTCGTTCGCTGCTTACTGGAGAGTGATTCGGGTGGCCACTGACTTCGAAGGCAAGAAACTCGTCGTGATCGGCGGCGCCAGCGGCATGGGCCTCAAGACCGCCGAGAACGTGATCGCGGAGGGCGGCAGCGCGGTGATCGTCGGCCGCCCGGGGCAGAAACTCGACGACGCCGTGGCAAGCCTGTCGCGCTCCGGCAGCGCATGGTCGATCGCAGCCGACCTGGCGGACCGGGATCAGGTCGTCGAGGCACAGAAGCAGCTGGCGGAGGACCACCCCGAAGCCACCCTCCTCGTCAACGCGGCGGGGTTCTTCGTGCCCAAGCCCTTCCTCGACCACGAGGTCGCAGACTACGACGCCTATCACGACCTCAACAGGGCGGCCTTCTTCCTGACCCAGACCATCGTCCGGGGTATGGTCGCCGGCGGTCAGGGCGGCGCCATCGTGAACGTGGGCAGCATGTGGGCGCACCAGGCCCTCGCCGCGACACCGTCGTCGGCCTACTCGATGGCCAAGGCGGGCCTGCACGCCCTCACGCACAACCTGGCCATGGAGCTCGCCGGAGAGGGCATCCGTGTGAACGCTGTGGCTCCCGCCGTCACCAAGACGCCCCTGTTCGAGAAGGTCTTCCCGAAGGACCAGTTGGACGCGGCGATGGAGCAGTTGGGTGACCTCCACCCGCTCGGCCGGGTCGGCACCCCGCAGGACCTGGCCTCCGCGATCGTCTTCCTCCTCTCGTCGGCCTCGAGCTGGACCACGGGCGCCATCCTCAACGTCGACGGCGGGTTCATGGCAGGCCGCAACTAGGCGCACCCCTCACGCCCCGCCCGGGACCGCCACCTGGCACCCGCCCCGGGCGGGGCAACCGAAAGGCGTCGATCAAAGCCACCAGCGCACGAAGGAGCCCGCATGGCAGGCAATCTGAGAAGCGTGACCGACGAGACCTTCGCGGACGAGGTACTCAAGAGCAGCAAACCCGTGCTCGTCGATTTCTGGGCCGAGTGGTGCGGGCCCTGCCGCCTTGTAGCGCCAGTCCTCGAGGCACTCGCCGCCGAGCACAGTGACAAGATCACGATCGTCCAGCTGAACGTCGACGAGAGCCCCCGCACCGCCGAAGAGTACGACGTCAGGTCCATCCCCACGCTCAACGTCTACCGGGATGGCCGGGTCGTCAAGACGGTCATCGGAGCCAGGCCCAAGTCGGCCCTGGAACAGGACCTGCTGGAGTTCCTGAGGTGACCGGGCCCTGAAGGGGTACGTCGGCCTGACCCGCCCACCCCTGCTGTGACACGCTGCGGCAGGCGCGAGCCGGTCAGGCCGACGCTCGGGGCAGTTTCCAGTCTTTTCGGATGTACTGGCTCATGTACGCGTCCGGATGGCGCTGGAGATAGTTCTGGTGCTCGGGTTCCGCTTCCCAGAACGTGCTGGACGGGACGACCTCGGTAACCAGCTTCCCCGGCCATAATCCAGACGCGTCGCAGTCCGTGATCACCGCCCCTGCGATGCGTCGTTGCTCCGCGTCCAGGTAGAAGATGACAGACCTGAAGGTCAAGCCGATGTCATTGCCCTGCCGGTTCAACGTGGTGGGGTCGTGGATCTGGAAGAAGAACTCCAGGATGCTTCGGTAGTCCGTCCCGGACGGGTCGTAGGTGACCTCGACCGCCTCCGCATGGTTCCCGTGGTTTCGGTATGTCGGTTCCACCACCTCGCCGCCGGTGTAGCCGACACGGGTGCCCACGACACCCGGGAACCAGCGGAACAGCTCTTGCATGCCCCAGAAACATCCGCCCGCCAACACGGCATACCCCTTTTCTGGTACCACGTTGTGTTCCCCCTTCTGCGAGGTCGGAATTGACTGAGACCGTCCGACACGAGACCGGCCTCGATGGACGAGGCCCGCCCGTTCGCCCGGTCGCGATAACCAGACGGGGGACCTCGACTCTGCGGCGTCGAACCGCCGGCTCGTTCACCGTTAGCTGCCTCGGCCGCGAACTCCTTACCCGGCGTCAGCAGGTGCCAGGCCAGCGTGCCCTACAGGGGGTTCCGAACCTGCCCATGCCGCAGCGGAGTCCCTTGCCCCGGAGGCGGCTCCAGGACAGCCCGGACATCCGAAACCCGTTGCGTGCAGGCATACGCTGCTGCCTTGGACCGTCCCCTCGAAACAAATACATGCGTGCACCTGCTCAGCAGCGTGTCGAGCCATGCAACACAGGAATGAGACCGCAATGACCAGTAGAGAACCGGGCCCAGCAGACGACGGTCGCGTCGAGATCAAGGACAATCCCGATGGACGTTTCTACGAATTGCGTTATGGCGATCAGTCGGTGGGCCTGCTCGTCTACGAGACGGCCGGCTCGCGACGGGTGCTGACCCACACGACTATCCGAGAGGAATACCGCGGCAGGGGCTGGTCCAAGCTACTGATTCGTTTCGCTCTCGACGACCTCGCCGCCAAGGGAACGACGATCACCAACTACTGCCCGGTGGTCGACCGGTTCATCGAGGAGAATCCCGGATACAAGCAGCTGATCGACTCCGACCACCCCGGCAGCTGGGGCCGGTCCGGAGGGTAGGAGTGCAGCGGGGCAGCCCTGGGGGCGTCCTCACTACTTGGCTGGAGCCGATGGCCGGCCGCCTGGGCGACTATGCCGGATAGACGCCTCGTCGACATCGAGCCGCTTGAATGGCCTTCTCCCGCCGCGCCGCCACCGAGGCGCCAGCACCGAGATGTCGCGGGGCTCCGACGGCATGGAGGCCGTAATGACTTCACCAGACAACTTCGCGTCCTACGAAGACCTGGCCGCTTCCAACCCTCTGCGCTCGCAGGAGGAGTACGACGAGGACGAGCTGGGAGAGGATGTCCTGGACCGGGGTTACTCACCCGCCGATGCACCTCTCGCCGTCAACGACTGGGGTGTCACTGCGAGGGAGGGCGGCTCCCACGAGGACCTCGCGCATCGGCTCAGGCGCGAGGTGCCGGAAGTCAGTGCACCGGACGAGGGCGACGGGCTCGGCGACACGATCGGCACAGACGGAGAGCTCATCGACGACCAGGTCGGCGACGAGCGAGCGGGACGCCTCCTCGGCTGGGACACGGGCGTTCTCGCCGCAGGATATGACGGCGACGGCTACTGGGCGCGGGACGTGGGCGTCGACAACGGTGCCGCCTCCGCCGAGGAGGCGGCTGTCCATGTGGTGCCTGACACCCAAGAGGACTCCTGAGCGACCGCCTTCCCCCGACCGGGCCAGGAAGGCAGCGACGAGTCCGAACTGCCCGGCCCGAAGGGGCGCTGAACCAGGGAGGGTTCCCTGGCCCTCCGCAGCCGGTCTGGCAGGCCGTATGTCGGCCCGCCCAGGACAGGCGCATCCACGGAGACCCACCGCCGCCGGGACGGCATGCACCGTGCCCCGTTTTTTCAGCCCGGCGGCGGCTACCAGGTCAGACACGTCAAGCAGCCTCTGCAGGCGTTGGGGCCGTTCGGACCCAACGCTGCACCAGACCAGTTCGCCGGGACCGCTGCGGAGGAGCCGGGCCAGGTGCCACGCCCTGGACTGGACGAAGCGGGCTGAAACCGCACGTCGGCGGCAGTCGGCGTGCCTGGGCGTTGAGAGAGGCAGCGACTGTGAAAACGATGCAACCGGGACCGGGCACCAGCAGCCAGCGGGAGAGCCTCGCTCAGCGCCGTACGAGATTCGAGGAGAAGCCCCCTCATCGCCGCACCTCTACGGCGCCGCCTGGCGCATGACCCACCACGCAGCAGACGCTGAAGAACTGGTCCAGGAGGCGTACACGCGCGTACGCCTCCTGGACCAGTTTCGACCAGGCACGAATTTCGCGGCCTAGATGAACAAGATCATGATCAATCAACACATACCTGCCCGTCGCAGACAGCAGTGCAGACCGCACCTGTGCTTTTAATCCGACGTCGGAGGTCAGCGGCTGGCACGTCTTGGCTCCTACGCTTCCGGAGTGCTGAAGTCGGCCGAGGCATACGCACTGGAACGCATCGTGAATCTCTCCTACCGCGAGATCGCGGAAACAATGGAGCCCCTGTCGGCACCGTGATGTCGCGCATCCACAGGAAACGCCGGCAGCTGCGTGGGCTGCTGCCGCAGTACGCGCCCGGGCTGCGTACGGCATGATCGCTCGCCACCGGCGTGGAGGGTCGCAGGCTCCGCGGCCGGCCTGCTCACCAGCCAGTCGCGGCAGTACGGGAAAGCGCGCCTCACACCGCGCGCGAGTCGCTCGTCGAAATACGCCGGAAACCCCGTCCGATGAAATACCGGGATGCGCGCACGGCGAAAGAAAAACGACGACTTCGCGTAGACGTCCTGTAGATGGTCTCGTGCTTGGCTTGTTCGCACGAGATCACCTGGGGATTGAAAGCCATGCACTCTGCGGATGTCAGAAGAACGTGCCACTCGGCTCCGGATGCACATGCCGGAACCAGCGGCAGCGCCCCGGCAGCAGGGCCCGCCAAGGGCCGAAGGCAACTCGACCCGGAGTCCGCCGCCTGGGTGGACGCGCTCGAGGACAGTCATGGGCCGCAGTACGAGCAGGCCTGCACGCGGCTGCACGAGCTGCTGGTACGGATCGCCATGGACGAAGTGTTTCGCCGGGGTCCTCGTTACCGAATTTCCGGGCCCGAGCTGAGCGATCTCGCTCACCAGGCGGCCGCCGACGCACTGATGAGGATCACGCACAAAATCCAGGAATTTCGAGGCGACGCCAGGTTCACCACATGGGCATTTCGATTTGTCGTACTTGAAGTGTCCAGCAAGCTGGGCCGCCATTTCTGGCGTGCTTCAAATGCCCAGTTCGACTTGGACGAATGGGCGCAAGTACCCGACTGCTCCGGAGTCGACCCCGTCAGCCATTGGCAGGCGCGGGAGCTGGTCGAAGCTGTGCGCAAGGCAGTCGAGACAGCACTGAGCGCCCACCAGCGGCAGGTCTTCACCGCCGTCGTCAACGGGGTCCCTCTGGAAACGCTCGCCAGCGAGCTGGGGACGAACCGCAACGCGCTCTACAAGACGATGTTCGACGCCCGCAAAAAACTGCGAGCTCAGCTGATAGCCAACGGACATCTCAGCGCCGCGGGCTGATGCAGCAGGGACTACGTCGGCTGGGTCAGCGCTGACCAGGGGGCTCGCACCGCGGCCATACACGTCCCGGGGGGGCCTGGCAGCCCCCCGGGACGGACGCAGAAGACTGCGCCGCCAGGAACTCACGAGGGGCCAGCGGTAAGAAGTAACGTCCTCCGGGCGCTCATCTCCGAAGGGGCCCGCAAGGGCCGCCCCGGACTGACAAGGACGGCGAGCATGGCGTTCATCTCGCGCGGCTTCCACGGCCGAAGGCCGTCGGCGGGCACGAAGCTGCCGCCAGGGCAGTACGAGACGACCAGCTTCCCGGTGCTGTCCGCCGGACCCACCCCCAGCATCCGGAAAGACGACTGGCAGCTGTCCGTGACCACGGAAGCCGGGCAACAGCACGTATGGGACTGGGCTGGCCTGATGGCACTCCCAGCGGAGACCCCGACCGTCGACCTGCACTGTGTGACGAAGTGGTCGAAGTTCGGCACCAAATGGCAAGGCGTGTCCCTGGACGTTCTGCTCGCAGACGTGGAGACGGCCGCAGAGCACGCCCTCGTCACTTCGTACGGGGGCTACACGACGAACATCCCCCTCGCCGACCTGATCGACGGCAAAGCGTGGATCGCCTACGGCTACGAGGGCAGCGACCTGGCACCCGACCACGGTGGCCCCGCCCGGCTGCTGGTCCCGCACCTGTACCTGTGGAAGTCGGCGAAGTGGGTGCGCGGGATCGAGCTGCGACAGAGCGACGTGCCCGGCTTCTGGGAGAGCGCCGGCTACCACAACTACGGAGACCCATGGCGAGAACAGCGGTACCAGGGAGACTAGGCGATCGGCTCCGGTGGCGGATCGCCGAAGTAACGGGTCGGCGCGTGGAGTCCGCGACGGCCGTCACCCTGACACTGGACCTGCCGGACTGGCCCGGGCACCTGGCCGGACAGCATGTGGATGTCCGACTGACCGCAGAAGACGGCTACAGCACCCAGCGCAGCTACTCGATCGCCTCGGCTCCCAACGGCCGGAGCCTCGACCTGACAGTCCAGCGCACACCCGGCGGGGAAGTGTCGCCCTACCTCGTGGACGAGCTCGTGCCCGGGGACCAGCTGGAGCTGCGCGGGCCTGTGGGCGGCTGGTTCGTCTGGAGGCAACAGCAGACGGAGCCGATTCTGCTGGTGGCGGGCGGATCGGGACTCGCGCCTCTGATGTGCATGATCCGCGCACGGGAGGCGGCCAGCAGCCGGGTCCCGTTCCGGCTGCTGTACGCAGTGCGGACCCCCTCGGACCTGCTGTATCGCTCGGAGCTCCGGAAGGGGGCGCCGGGGCTGGATACGACGTACCTCTACAGCAGAGAGGCCCCCGCGGACTCGCCGCGCCCGCCGGGGCGCATCACCCCCGAGGACTTGATCCGCGGCGGCTGGCCCCCCGACTTCGAGCCGACCTGCTATGTCTGCGGGCCCACGGCGTTCGTCGAGAAGACGGCTGCCTACCTGGTGCTCCTGGGACATGCACCTGAGCGAGTACGTACCGAGCGCTTCGGCGACAGTGGAGGTTGAGATGGCATCTGTGGAGGCTGGCGGCCCCGATGTGGCCGATGCCCATGGCGGGTATGTCGACGGAAACGCGCTGGCAGGGCCCCTGTCCGAGGTCTTCGCCGTTGATGTGACCGCCGCGACGAGCCGATGCGCCAACTGCGGCTGCACGGGCCCCTTCGCTCGCCTGCACGTGTACATGCATGCACCGGGCCTCGTCGCACGTTGCCAGCAGTGCGGGAGAGTCGTGCTGCGTACGACGCGCACGAGGGACGCGGTCTGGCTCGACATGAGCGGCGCGGCCTCGCTGGCAATTCCATTGGGAGAGGCCTGAGTTCCCGCGTAACGCCGCTAGTACTACTAGCCTCACTTCCAGAGCGGCCGATCACGTGTGATCGGAAGCGGTCACTCACTCGGAGACGAGATAGGGAACAGCGGCCTGCGGGGTGTATCCCACGCAGTCGCTGAGCGCGAATTGATCAGGTTCTGTCACGAACTCGAAGATCTGAGACTGTGTAGTACCAGTTCCGTGTTCCGTCCTACCGGGACCACTGTAGCCACGCTCTAATACCGGCTCGATCTGCGTGGTAAGACGCTGAGCTTTGGTGGCATTAATAGCCTGCGGACCGACGTGCCGTGCAGGCCATGACTAGATACAAAGAGGTGCCTGATGAAGGCGATTGTGGTGACAGATGAGGCCGCGGGAACGGCCGGCATGACACTGGCAGAGCGGCCGGAACCGGAGGCTGCGGGGAACGATGTCGTCGTTCAGGTTCGTGCATCGGGATTCACTCCCGGCGAGCTGACGTGGCCTGGAACCTGGACCGATCGCCTCGGCCGCGACCGCACGCCGTCGATTCCCGGTCACGAGCTGGCCGGAGTGGTCACCGTCCTCGGCTACGGCACGAGGGGGCTGTCGGTAGGCCAGCGGGTGTTCGGCCTCACGGACTGGACGCGCGACGGCACCCTGGCGGAGTACGTGGCCGTCGAGGCACGTAACCTCGCGCCGTTGCCAGGCGACGTCGACTTCACCGTGGGCGCGAGCCTGCCGATCGCCGGTCTGACCGCGTGGCAGGGACTGTTCGTGCACGGCCGCTTCCAGGCGGGGCAGAGCGTCCTCGTGCACGGCGCGGCCGGTGGAGTCGGATCGATGGTGACGCAGCTCGCCCGCGAGGCGGGAGCCCACGTCATCGGCACCGGACGTGCCGCCGACCGTCAGACGGCGCTCGACTTCGGCGCGCACGAGTTCGTCGACCTCGACAACGACGCCCTCAAAGACGTCGGCGGAGTCGACCTGGTTTTCGACGTCATCGGTGGCGACATCGGGAAACAGTCCGCAGGCCTGGTTCGAGCCGGAGGAATGCTGGTGAGCATCGCTGGACCGCCCGAGGCGCAGCCAGCCGAGGGCCTGGCGGTGGATTTCGTCGTCGAGGCCGATCGCGCCCAACTGAGTGAGATCGTCCAGCGGGTCCGGGATGGTCGACTGCGGACGAACATCGGCAACGTGGCGGCGCTCGACGATGCCGTCGCCGCCTTCAACCCGACCGAGCGGGTCAAGGGGAAGACGATCATCCGCGTTCGTCCGTAAAGGGCTCAGGGACAGTGACCGGGGTCCCGGTAGGAATGGGACGGGGAACTGGTGCAGCTGTCAACTCCTGACGGGCGTGCGCCGGGTCGGATTGGGCCGCCGAAGCGACGGAGCGGGGTAGTTATGGTTCCGCTTCATGGGTCGGCTTATCGAACTTCTGTTTCCTGGAGACTCGTCAGTATGGTGCCGCTGTTAATACTCCAGTTGCACTTCGCTATCGCTGCTGGTCAGAGGCTGGTTTCTGAGCATACTCAGCTGACGCCTCGTCATGTGGCGGGAGTTCGTGGGTCACGTCCGATTACTCCTATGTCAAGCAGCCACTGCGAGCGTGTTCACGTGGTCGTGTGACGCTTGGGCATCGTGCTGGAGGGCTCGGTAGACGACGTCGGACAGTCGGCGTTTGAGGGCACGGAGCGCTTCGGTC
>NZ_JBQQCE010000119.1:0-22636 GCF_052245645.1 Streptomyces sp. KR55
CCCTCGGCCTGCGCACGGACCCGGTCGGCGAGCTGAACCGGGAGTGGAAGCGGCACGCCGCCGTCGTACGACGCCTGCACGAGAAGATCTTCTACCGGCCGCTGCTCGACGCGGTCGCCCAACTCGCAACCGGTGAGGCACGGTTGAGCCCCGAGGCGGCCCGCGCGCGGCTGGTCGCGCTCGGCTACGCCGACCCGGCCGCGGCCCTGCGCCACCTGGAGGCGCTGGCCTCCGGCGTCACCCGCAAGGCCGCGATCCAGCGCACGCTGCTGCCCGTGCTGCTCGGCTGGTTCGCGGACTCCGCCGACCCGGACGCCGGTCTGCTCAACTTCCGCAAGGTGTCCGACGCTTTGGGCAAGACGCCCTGGTATCTGCGGCTGCTGCGGGACGAGGGCGCGGCAGCGGAGAACCTCGCCCGGGTGCTGTCCGCCGGCCGGCTCGCCCCCGACCTGCTGATGCGGGCCCCGGAGGCCGTGGCGTTGCTCGGCGACAGCGACGGCGGAGGACTTCAGCCCCGGTCGCGGGCCCACCTGGAGCAGGAGATCCTCGCGGCCGTCGGCCGGGCCGAGGGCGGTGAGCAGGCGGTCACCGCGGCCCGTGGGGTACGGCGCCGGGAGCTGTTCCGTATCGCCGCCGCCGACATCGTCGGCTCCTACGGCACCGAGGCCCAGCCGGTCGAGGCCGACCAGGGGGCGCTGGTGGACCGGGTCGGCGGTGCGGTGTCCGACCTGACGGCGGCGACGCTGGCCGGGACGCTGCGGGCCGTGGTCCGGGAGGGCTGGGGCGACACCCTGCCGACCCGGTTCGCGGTGATCGGCATGGGCCGGTTCGGCGGGCATGAGCTGGGCTACGGCTCCGACGCGGACGTGCTGTTCGTGCACGAGCCGCAGGACGGGGTCGGCGAACGGGAGGCAGCCGAGGCCGCGGGCCGGGTCGTCGCCGAGATGCGCCGCCTGCTGCAGATCCCGAGCTCCGACCCGCCGCTGCTGATCGACGCGGACCTGCGGCCCGAGGGCAAGTCGGGGCCGCTGGTGCGGATACTGAAGTCGTACGAGGCGTACTACCGCCGCTGGTCCCTGGTCTGGGAGTCGCAGGCGCTGCTGCGGGCCGAACCGGTGGCCGGCGACGAGGACCTGGGGCGCCGGTTCATCGAGCTGATCGATCCGCTGCGGTACCCGGAGCAGGGGCTGTCGGAGGAGGCCGTACGGGAGATCCGGCGGCTCAAGGCGCGGATGGAGTCGGAACGGCTGCCCCGGGGCGCCGACCCCAAGCTGCACACCAAGATCGGGCCGGGCGGGCTGTCCGACGTGGAGTGGACCGTGCAGTTGCTGCAGATGCGGCACGGATGGCAGGAACCGGGGCTGCGCACGACCCGCACCCGCCAGGCCCTTGCGGCCGCACGCGAGGCCGGGCTGGTGTCCGCCGAGGACGCGGCGATCCTCGACGAGGCGTGGGTGCTGGCCACCCGGGTGCGGGGCGCCGTGATGCTGGTCCGCGGACGCGCCGGCGACACCTTCCCCTCGGACCCCCGTGAACGGGCCGCGGTCGGCCGCTACCTCGGGTACGGGCCGGGCCACGTGGGCGACATGCTGGACGCGTACCGGCGTACGGCACGCAGGGCGCGGGGCGTGGTGGAGGAGCTGTTCTACGGGGCGTGAGCCCGGGTACGGGGGCCGGGCACCTCCTGCGGCCGGGAGGCACCCGGCCGGGAGTCGTCCGGATCCGCCCGCCGGGAGTCCCCCGACCCGCTCGCGACCCGGCGCGGCAGCGCGTAGGGCCATGATCCGTACCACACCCACGCCAGCGCGTAGCCGAAGCCGAGGCACAGGATGCCGCCGACGGCGTCGAGCCAGAAGTGGTTGGCGGTGGCGACGATCACCACCAGGGTGGCCGCCGGGTACAGCAGCCCCAGCACCCGCACCCACGGAACCGTCGCCAGCGCGAAGATCGTCAGCCCGCTCCACACGGACCAGCCGATGTGCATGGACGGCATCGCGGCGTACTGGTTGGACATGTTCTTCAGGTCGCCGGAGGCCATCGAACCCCAGGTCTGATGGACCATGACGGTGTCGATGAAGTCGGCGCTGTTCATCAACCGTGGCGGCGCCAGCGGATACAGGTAGTAACCGACCAGGGCCACGCCCGTCGTCGCGAAGAGGACCAGCCGCGTCGCCGCGTAACGCCCGGGATGGCTGCGGTACAGCCACACCAGCACGCCCAGCGTCACCACGAAGTGCAGCGTCGCGTAGTAGTAGTTCATGCTGACGATGAGCCAGGTCACCGAGTTGACGGCATGATTGACGGACTGTTCCACGGCGATACCGAGCTGTTGCTCGGCCTTCCAGATCCAGTCGGCGTTGCGCAGCGCCTCGGCCTTCTGCTCCGGGACCGCGTTGCGGATCAGCGAGTACGTCCAGTAACTCACCGCGATCAGCAGGATCTCGAACCACAGGCGGGGTCGGCGCGGTGCGCGCAGCCGGTGCAGGATTCCCCGCCCGGTTTCGTCCGCGACGGGATGCGGAAGAACCCTTTCCCGGCCTTCCAGTGTCGTCACGGTCGTGTCACCCATGGGCACAGAGTCTGCCAGAAAAGACTTCCGGCTCCGATCATCCCCTGGTCGGGTTCAGGACGCACGTTCTACGACGGGAAGAGGCAGGCGACTCGTACCCGTGCACTAGCGGTAGCGACCGGTTCTCCGCCTTACGGACGATTCCGGTCCCCAGGGGCCGAAGCGGTGGAACCACGCACCACCAACTCCGGCATGAACACGAACTCACTGTGCGGCGCCGGCGTCCCGCCGATCTCCTCCAGCAGCGTGCGCACCGCCGCCTGCCCCATCGCCGGGACCGGCTTGCGGACCGTGGTCAGGGGCGGGTCGGTGAAGGCGATCAGGGGGGAGTCGTCGAAGCCCACGACCGAGATGTCCTTCGGGACGTCCAGGCCTTGCTGCCGGGCCGCCCGTATGGCACCGAGCGCCATCATGTCGCTGGCGCACACCACCGCCGTGCAGTCCCGGGCGATCAGGGCCGTGGCGGCCGCCTGACCGCCCTCGAGGGTGTACAGCGAGTGCTGGATGAGGTCCGACTCGACGGTCTGCGGGCTCAGGCCCAGCTGGTCCTGCATCGCCCGGACAAACCCCTCGATCTTGCGCTGCACCGGAACGAAACGCTTCGGGCCGAGTGCCAGGCCGATCCGGGTGTGGCCCAGCGACGCCAGATGCGTGACGGCCAGGGTCATCGCTGCCCGGTCGTCGGGCGAGATGAACGGCGCCTGCACCTTGGGGGAGAAGCCGTCGACGAGTACGAACGGCACGCCCTGGGCGCGCAGCTGCTCGTAGCGCTGCATGTCGGCGGTGGTGTCCGCATGGAGGCCGGAGACGTAGATGATGCCGGCGACGCCGCGGTCGACGAGCATCTCCGTGAGCTCGTCCTCGGTCGACCCGCCGGGGGTCTGGGTGGCGAGAACGGGGGTGTAGCCCTGCCGGGTCAGCGCCTGGCCGATGACCTGGGCCAGGGCAGGGAATATCGGGTTCTCCAGCTCCGGGGTGATCAGGCCCACCAGACCGGCGCTGCGCTGCCGCAGCCGTACCGGACGCTCGTAGCCGAGGACGTCCAGTGCGGCCAGCACGGACTGGCGGGTGGTGGCGGCGACGCCCGGCTTCCCGTTGAGGACGCGGCTGACGGTCGCTTCGCTCACCCCCGCCTGAGCAGCGATGTCGGCAAGCCGTGTGGTCACGGCACCGGACTGTACCGGCCGTATGTCGCCTTGCACACCAATCGGACGCCGGGTGCGGGCGGTTGACCGGCGCGCTGCGGGTTGCTGCGACATGGCGTCCCCTCGTGAAACGAACGGCAAGAGCTTGCAGAGTCTTGCACAACACCGTCCGTGCCCGCTCAACCCCGCAGAAGAACGGTCTCACGGCGATCGACGACAGGTCACGTCCGGATAACTTCGGTGATGCCTTGCACTTTTTTTCTGCAAGGACTTTCGCAACGCTTACATCGCTGTTACGTTCACGTCGCCCGGCGGCCGCAACGGCGCAGTCGGCAAGTCGACAGGGGCGGTAGACGGGACCGCACCCTGAGCACACGGGCTTTCACCCTCAAGGAGAACTCATGCGGCGTGGCATAGCGGCCACCGCGCTGGTGGCGTCCCTCGCCCTCGCGGCGACGGCCTGCGGCGGAGACGACAGCGGCGACTCGGCCGACGGTCCGGTCACCATCACCTGGTGGGACACCTCCAACGCCACCAATGAGGCGCCGACGTACCAGGCCTTGGTCAAGGAGTTCGAGGCCGCCAACAAGGACATCAAGGTCAAGTACGTCAACGTGCCCTTCGACCAGGCGCAGAACAAGTTCGACACGGCCGCCGGCGCCTCGGGCGCCCCGGACGTGCTGCGCTCCGAGGTCGGCTGGACGCCCGCCTTCGCGAAGAAGGGCTACTTCCTGCCGCTGGACGGCACCGAGGCCCTCGCCGACGAGAGCAAGTTCCAGCCCAGCCTGATCGAGCAGGCCAAGTACGAGGACAAGGTCTACGGCGTCCCCTTCACCACGGACACCCTCGCGCTGGTCTACAACAAGGACCTCTTCGAGAAGGCCGGCGTCGAGGCCCCGAAGACCTGGGACGACCTGAAGAAGGCCGCCGCCACCATCAAGGACAAGACCGGCGTCGACGGCTACTGGGGCACCACCCAGTCCTACTACGCCCAGTCCTTCCTCTACGGCGAGGGCACCGACACCGTCGACGCCGACGCCAAGAAGATCACCGTGAACTCGCCCGAGGCCAAGAAGGCGTACGGCACCTGGCTGGACCTCTTCGACGGCAAGGGCCTGCACAAGGCCGACACCACCGCCGACGCCTACGCCCACATCCAGGACGCGTTCGTCAACGGCAAGGTCGCCTCGATCATCCAGGGCCCCTGGGAGATCACCAACTTCTACAAGGGCTCCGCGTTCAAGGACAAGGAGAACCTCGGGATCGCCACCGTCCCGGCCGGCTCCACCGGCAAGGCGGGCGCCCCGACCGGCGGCCACAACCTCTCCGTCTACGCCGGCTCCGACGAGGCGCACCAGCAGGCCGCGCTGAAGTTCGTGAACTTCATGACCTCGGCGAAGGCCCAGGAGACCATCGCCCTGAAGAACAACACGCTCCCCACGCGTGACGACGCCTACACCGCAGAGGTCAAGGCCGACCCGGGCATCGCCGGCTACCAGGGCGTCCTCGCCGCCGCCCAGCCGCGCCCCGCGCTGCCCGAGTACGGCTCTCTGTGGGGCCCGCTCGACGACGAGCTGCTCGCCGTCGCCGGCGGCAAGAAGTCCCTGGACGAGGGGCTCGCCAGCGCCGAGACCTCGATCGCCAAGCTGGTCCCGGACTTCAGCAAGTGACCCCGACCGGCCGTCGGATCCTCCTGGCCCATGGGGGGAAGGATCCGGCGGCCGTCGGCCTGTGCGCCGTACCCCCTGAACTGCAGACCCTCACAAAGGTTGTCGAACCATGACAGTCGCCATCGATCGAGCGACCGGAAAGCGCCTCGGTGACCGCGGGCCCCGGCCCGGCCCGGTCCAGCGCCTGAGGCGCAGCTACCAGAAGTACTGGTACGCCTACGCGATGATCGCCCCCGTGGTCCTCGTGCTGGGCGTCCTCGTGCTGTATCCGCTGGCGTACGGCTTCTATCTGACCCTCACCGACGCCAACAGCCTCAACACGGCCCGCACGATCGGCGTCAACGAGATCGAGGCCACCTACAAGTTCATCGGCTTCGACAACTACGCCGACATCCTGTGGGGCGAGACCGCCTACGACCGTTTCTGGTCGCACTTCATCTGGACGATCGTCTGGACGGCCGCCTGTGTCGGCCTGCACTACACCATCGGTCTCGGCCTCGCCCTGCTGCTCAACCAGAAGCTGCGCGGCCGCACCCTCTACCGGCTGATCATGGTCTTGCCCTGGGCCGTGCCCACCTTCGTCACCGTCTTCGGCTGGCGCTTCATGCTCGCCGACGGCGGCATCCTCAACGCCGGCCTGGAGGCCCTGCACCTGCCGACGCCGCAGTGGCTGGAGGACACCTTCTGGCAGCGGTTCGCCGCGATCATGGTCAACACCTGGTGCGGTGTGCCGTTCATGATGGTCTCGCTGCTCGGCGGGCTGCAGTCGATCGACTCCACGCTGTACGAGGCCGCCGAGATGGACGGCGCGAACGCCTGGCAGCGGTTCCGCTACGTCACCCTGCCGGGCCTGAGGTCGGTCAGCTCCACCGTCGTCCTGCTCGGCGTGATCTGGACCTTCAACCAGTTCGCCGTGATCTTCCTGCTGTTCGGCAGCACTGCGCCGGACGCCCAGATTCTTGTCACCTGGGCGTATTACCTCGGCTTCGGACAGCAGCCGCGTGACTTCGCACAGTCCGCCGCCTACGGCATCCTGCTGCTGGCCATCCTGATCGTCTTCACCTCCTTCTACCGCCGCTGGCTGAACCGCAATGAGCAGCAGCTCGCGATCTGAGGCAGGAGTCCCCATGAGCACCACGACCGTTCAGAAGTCCGCCACCGCGGACCAGGCCCCCGCCCCCGCCGCGCCCGGCAGGACGCGCCGGCGCGGAGAGCGCAGCCTTCTCGGGACCCTCGCCTCGCACGGCCTCCTGACCGTCGCGAGCCTGATCGCGCTGTTCCCGGTCGCCTGGCTGGTCTTCCTGTCCCTCGGCCCGGACAAGGACGACTACCTCCACCCCGGGCGCATCTGGTCGAAGATGACCTTCGACAACTACTCCTTCGTGCTCCAGGAGACGAACTTCTTCGACTGGCTGAAGAGCTCGCTGGTCGTCTCCCTCGGCACCACGGTCATCGGCGTCCTCATCGCCGCCACCACCGGCTATGCGGTCTCCCGCATGCGCTTCCCCGGCTACAAGAAGTTCATGTGGGCGCTCCTGGTCACCCAGATGTTCCCGGTGGCCGTCCTGATGGTGCCGATGTACCAGATCCTGTCGGAGCTCCAGCTCATCGACACCTACCTCGGCCTGATCCTGGTCTACTGCTCGACCGCCGTGCCGTACTGCGCCTGGCTGATGAAGGGCTACTTCGACACCATCCCCTTCGAGATAGACGAGGCCGGCCGCGTCGACGGACTGTCCCCCTTCGGCACCTTCCTGCGCCTGATCCTGCCGCTCTCCCGGCCGGGCCTCGCGGTGGCCGCCTTCTACAGCTTCATCACCGCCTTCGGCGAGGTCGCCTTCGCCACGACGTTCCTGCTGGACGACGAGAAGTACACCTTCGCCGTCGGTCTGCAGAGCTTCGTCAGCGAGCACGACGCCCAGCGCAACCTGATGGCCGCGACCGCGGTGCTGATCGCGATACCGGTGTCCGCGTTCTTCTACCTCGTACAGAAGAACCTGGTGACCGGCCTCACCGCCGGCGGCACCAAGGGCTGAGCCCGCTCCGACTCCCGCGCCCTGTCCGCGCGGGTGGCGGCCGCGGTGTCCTTCCGACCCCGCCGGCACCGCGGCCGCCTCGTCACCCGCCGCCCACCCCGCACGCCAGATGACCCGACCTTCGTTACGTATAGGACGCCATGAGCCAGTACTCCGCCGACCCGGCCGAAACCTCCGCTGTCGCCACCGTCACCAAGCGCCGCGACTGGTGGCGCGACGCGGTGATCTACCAGGTCTATCCGCGCAGCTTCGCCGACAGCAACGGCGACGGCATGGGCGACCTGGACGGCGTACGATCCCGACTCCCGTACCTGCGTGACCTCGGCGTGGACGCCGTGTGGCTCAGCCCCTTCTACGCCTCTCCGCAGGCCGACGCCGGCTACGACGTCGCCGACTACCGGGCCGTCGACCCCATGTTCGGCTCGCTGCTCGACGCGGACGCGCTGATCCGCGACGCCCATGAGCTGGGCCTGCGGATCATCGTCGATCTCGTCCCGAACCACTCCTCCGACCAGCACGAATGGTTCAAGCGGGCGCTCCGGGAAGGCCCCGGCTCCCCGCTGCGCGACCGCTACCACTTCCGCCCCGGCAAGGGCAAGAACGGCGAACTCCCGCCCAACGACTGGGAGTCCATCTTCGGCGGCCCGGCGTGGACCCGTGTCCCGGACGGCGAGTGGTACCTGCACCTCTTCGCACCGGAGCAGCCCGACTTCAACTGGGAGCACCCGGCGGTCGGGGACGAGTTCCGCTCCATCCTGCGGTTCTGGCTCGACATGGGCGTGGACGGCTTCCGCATCGACGTCGCCCACGGCCTGGTCAAGGCCGAGGGCCTGCCGGACCTGGGCTCCCACGACCAGGTGAAGCTGCTGGGCAACGATGTCATGCCGTTCTTCGACCAGGACGGTGTGCACGCCATCTACCGCCAGTGGCGCACGATCCTCGACGAGTACGCGAATGAAAAAGGGCCCGAAGGGCCTTCCTTGGAAGGGCGGTGGGGGGAGACGGGCGGGCGCATCTTCGTCGCCGAGGCCTGGACCCCGACGGTCGAGCGCACCGCCAACTATGTCCGCCCCGACGAACTGCACCAGGCCTTCAACTTCCAGTACCTGAGCACCGACTGGGACGCGAAGGAACTGCGCACCGTCATCGACCGCACCCTGGAGGCGATGCGTCCCGTCGGCGCCCCCGCCACCTGGGTCCTCTCCAACCACGACGTCACCCGGCACGCCACCCGCTTCGCCAACCCGCCCGGCCTCGGCACCCAGATCCGTACGGCCGGCGACCGCGATCTTGGCCTGAAGCGGGCCCGGGCCGCCACCCTGCTGATGCTGGCGCTGCCCGGCTCGGCGTACATCTACCAGGGCGAGGAACTGGGCCTGCCGGACGTCGTCGACCTGCCCGACGAGGTGCGCCAGGACCCCGCGTACTTCCGCGGCGCGGGCCAGGACGGCTTCCGCGACGGCTGCCGGGTGCCGATCCCCTGGACGCGCACGGGATCGTCGTACGGCTTCGGCAGCGGCGGCAGCTGGCTGCCCCAGCCGGAGGGGTGGGGCGAGCTGAGTGTCGAGGCGCAGCAGGGGGTGCCGGGTTCGACGCTGGAGCTGTACCGCACCGCGCTCGCCGTGCGCCGTGCCCAGTCCGACCTCGGGGCGGGCGACTCGGTCGAGTGGCTGAAGGCGCCCGAGGGCGTGCTCGCCTTCCGGCGCGGGGAGTTCGTGTGCGTCGCGAACACCACCGGCGAGTCGGTGACCGCTCCGGCGCACGGCCGGCTGCTGCTGGCCAGCGGTGAGGTGTCCGAGGCGGACGGCGAGGTGAAGGTGCCCGCCGACACGACGGTGTGGTGCACGACCGCCTGACGGCCGCGGCTGGGTCGGTCCTGACGGCCCGTCGCAAGATTTTTCATTGAAGTTCGTACGGCCCGCTGCCCTTTCGGGCGGCGGGCCTTTAGCATCTGCGTCACCGCAAGATGGCTGAAAGATTTCAGCAAGAACCTTCAACGGTGAAGGAAACCCCCACATGGCACGCAGAACTCTCTCCGGGGCCGCCGCCCTCGCGGCTGCCGCCCTTGTCATGAACCCAACCACCACATCGACCGCCCAGGCCGCCCCGCCCGGCAGCAAGGACGTCACGGCCGTCCTCTTCGAGTGGAACTTCGCCTCGGTCGCCCGCGAGTGCACCACCACCCTCGGCCCCGCCGGCTACGGCTACGTGCAGGTATCCCCGCCCGCCGAGCACATACAGGGCGCGCAGTGGTGGACCTCGTACCAGCCGGTGAGCTACAAGATCGCGGGCCGACTGGGCGACCGCACCGCCTTCCAGAACATGGTGAACACCTGCCACGCGGCCGGGGTCAAGGTCGTCGTCGACACGGTCATCAACCACATGTCGGCAGGCAGCGGCACCGGCACCGGCGGCTCGTCGTACACGAAGTACACCTACCCCGGCCTGTACTCGTCGTCCGACTTCGACGACTGCACGAGCCAGATCAGCAACTACCAGGACCGCTGGAACGTCCAGCACTGCGAACTGGTCGGCCTCGCCGACCTGGACACGAACGAGTCGTACGTCCGCGGCGCCATCGCCGGCTACATGAACGACCTGCTCTCCCTCGGCGTCGACGGTTTCCGCATCGACGCGGCCAAGCACATGGACACGGCCGACCTCGCCAACATCAAGTCCCGGCTGAGCAACCCGTCCGTGTACTGGAAGCAGGAGGTCATCCACGGCAGCGGAGAGGCCGTCCAGCCCACCGAGTACACGGGCAACGGTGACGTCCAGGAGTTCCGCTACGCCTACGACCTCAAGCGTGTCTTCAACAACGAGAACCTCGCCTACCTGAAGAACTACGGCGAGGGCTGGGGCTACATGAGCAGCGGCGTCTCCGGCGTCTTCGTCGACAACCACGACACCGAGCGCAACGGCTCGACGCTCAGCTACAAGGACAATGCCAACTACACGCTGGCCAACGTCTTCATGCTGGCCTGGCCCTACGGCGCACCGGACATCAACTCCGGCTACGAGTTCACCGACCACGACGCGGGCCCGCCCAACGGCGGCCAGGTCAATGCCTGCTGGCAGGACGGCTGGAAGTGTCAGCACGCCTGGCCGGAGATCCAGCGCATGGTCGCCTTCCGCAACGCCACCCGCGGTGAGTCGGTCACCAACTGGTGGGACAACGGGGCCGACGCCATCGCCTTCGGCCGGGGCGCCAAGGGCTACGTGGCGATCAACCACGAGTCGAGCGCCCTGACCCGCACGTACCAGACCTCGCTGCCGGCGGGGACGTACTGCAACGTGCAGAGCAACACCACGGTGACGGTGAACGGCTCCGGCCAGTTCACCGCGACACTCGGCGCCAACACGGCGCTGGCGATCTACGCGGGCAAGACCAGCTGCTGAACGGTGAGTTGAGGGGCGGCTGACGGCGCGCCGCGCCGGAGCGGGTAGGGGAGCTGTCGCGCTCCTTGCACCGTACGGTTCACCTACCCCCTCCACGCTTGTGCCCCGCCCCTTCATCGCATCAGGACTGCCGGATTGCGGCGACGTCGAAATCCAGCGTCACCTTCTCGCTGACGACGCCCCTCCCCCAACCGACGCCCCAGTCCTTGCGGTTGATGGTTGCCTTGCCGTGGAAGCCGACCCGGAACCTGCCCCGCGGATCGTTCTCGGCGCCGGTCAGCTCGAAGTCCACGGTGACCTGCTTGGTCACGCCGCGGACGGTCAGGTCACCGGTGACCTTGAAGTTGGTCTCGTCGACCTGCTCCACCCCGATCGATATGAAGCTGATGGTCCGGCGGTTGTCCACGTCCAGGAAGACGTTGCTGCGCAGGTGGTCGTCGCGCCTCTGGTTGCGGGTCTGGACGCTCTTCGCCTGAATCGTGAGCTCGGCGCTCGACTGCGCCGGGTCGTCGCCGTCCAGGTGCGCGCTGCCCTCGAACTCGTCGAACTGCCCGCGCACCTTGGTGATCATCGCGGCCCGGGCGACGAAGCCGATCCGCGTGTGGGCGCTGTCGAGGACGTAGTCGCCGGTCATCTCGCTGAGCTCGGTCGTGGTTGTCATGCTTGGTCGCTCCTGCACAGGGGACAGAGGTGGTTGAACCTTCAGTTCCGAGCCGGTCATGATCCGTGCACAGCCCCGGGCGTTGCATGGGGCGCCGAGCCCGCCAGCGGGGTGGTGTCGAGGTACCTGATCTCGTAGACGCGCTCCGTGAACTTCCAGCCGTCCGAGGTGCGCTGGTAGCGGTCGTGGTAGACGGAGTGGTTCAGGTGCGAGCTGCCGTCGCGCATGCGCCCGAACTCCGCGATGTATGCACGGCCGCCTGCGGTGCCGCCCTCAAGGCGGATCGTGCCCGGGTGCGCGGTCTGCACGAAGTAGTCCCAGAGACCCTGCAGCCGCTCGATCCCGGCGCGGATCTCCTCCCGGCCGACGAACTCGACGTCGGCGTCGGGGATCCGCCACGCGCCGTCCTGTGTGAACAGCGACGCGAAACGGTCGTAGTCACGCATCATCCCCGCGTCGGTGAACTCGCCGCGCAGCGCCTCGATCTCGAGGCGGTCGGCGATGGCCTGAACGTCGCCCATCGGCTTCCTCCCTTGCCAGTGTCCGCAGGACGGACAAGCCGGTCATGATGTCGCTGAGCTCTTCCTGTCCGCGGGATGGTGTTCGTCTCAGCAGTACGACGACACAGCCCCTCGGAATGTGAGGCGAGGTGCCGACCTCACATTCCGGTGCGCTGTCTCGTCGAACCGGTGAGGCCAGATGCGACCAAGGGAGTCCTCGACACCATGACCACCCCGCCCGGGCCAGGAGACGGCCGGCTCGATCCGACCCTGAGCGCGATCATGAGCGAGCGGCGTCAGCTGATCAATCTCGCGTACCGGCTCCTCGGCTCCCTGGCCGACGCCGAGGACGTCGTACAGGAGACGTACGCCCGCTGGTACGCCAGGTCCCCACAGCAACAGGAGGACATCGAATCCCCCGGCGCCTGGCTGACGAAGGTCGCCAGCCGCCTCTGCCTCGACCTGCTCGGCTCGGCACGGGCCCGGCGGGAGAGCTACGTGGGCGAATGGATCCCGGAGCCGTTGCCCGATCGTACGGAGTGGATCAACGGGCGGTCCGGCGGTACTACGGCCGACCCGGCCGACCGAGTCACCCTCGACGAGTCGATCAACATGGCGTTCCTGGTCGTGCTCGAATCGATGACTCCGGCCGAGCGCGTCGCGTTCATCCTCCACGACGTCTTCCGCTACTCCTTCGCCGAAGTGGCCGAGATCGTCGGCCGTACGCCGGCGGCATGCCGCCAGCTTGCCTCGTCGGCCCGCCGTCGTATTCGCGCGTCGCGGGCTCCCGCGACTCCGGCAGTCCAGCGCGCCGAGATCGTCAGGGAGTTCAAGGAGGCATGGGCAGCCAAGGACATCGAGGCCCTCATAGGCCTCCTCGACCCCGACGCCACGGCGATCGCCGACGGCGGCGGCCTCGTCAGCGCAGTGCTCCGCCCACTCGAAGGCAGCGAGCAGATCGCGCGCTACCTCGTCGATCTCGCCGGCCGGGCACTCGACCTGACGATCCTGGAGCGTACGGTCAACGGTCAGCCGGGCGTGGTGCTTCAGCTGGCCGATGTCACCGTGGCGGTGATGGCGTTCGACGTCGCCGGCGACCGGATCACGCACATCTGGGCAGTACGCAACCCCGACAAGCTCCGGCCGTGGACGACGCTGACACGCGCTGCTCACCCGGGATGGCCAAAGCCGAAGCCATCGAGCTGATCATCGGCATGGGCCCCTATTACGCGGGGGCAGGCGCCCCCGCAGCAGCAGGGTGCGGCGGAGCTGGTTCCAGTGCTCGCCCATCACCAGCCCGGGTCACGTCCATGGACGTGGTGTACGGCGGCTGCCCAAGGAGAGGTAAAGCCGCAGGTGTTACACATCTCCCGGATGTGTAACACCTCCAGCCGGTACACCACCTGCGTGGACACGGCCCTGGGTGAGGCGGCCGAGCAGTCATCGCAGTGAAACCCGCTCGACCCGGTTACCTCCTTGAAGAGACCCTATGGGCATGGAGTTCTTCTGCTTCCACCGCGACCGGCCCGGCTCCGTAGCGCTGCGCGACGAGCTGCTGGAAGAGCATTGGTCCTATATGGACCGGTACGCGAAGGAGATGATTGCCCGAGGCCCGACCCTCGCCGGCGACGGCGACACACCCACCGGCAGCGTGCACATCGTCGACCTGCCTGATCCCGCTGCCGCCCGCGCGTTCGCCTTCGACGAGCCGAACTACCAGGCCGGCGTGTACCGGGACGTGCTGCTGCGACGGTGGCGCAACACGCTGGGGCGCACCATGTGGGACTTCCCCGGCGGCCGGACCGATGGCAGCCGGTACCTGGTGCTCGGCCTCGGCACGGGGCAGGCCGCCGACCTCGCGGTGCCGCCCGACCAGGACGAGCTGATCGCCTACGGGCCGCTGCTGTCCGACGACGGCGCCACCTGGCTGGGCACGGCGGTGTTGGTCCGGGCGCCGGACCCGGACACGGCACGTACCATCCTGACCCCGGATCGGTACGCCGACATCGAGGTGCACAACTGGCAGTTCGGCGGGCGGCCGTCATGAACAGCTCTCTGCATTCATGGTGACGTTGGGTCAAGCCACGTCGCCGGGCGGGCTCCACATGGTCCGCCCTGTGAGTTCACAGGTGGTCGAGTGACTCGCGCAGGTCGAGTCCCATGGCGTTGTCCAGGGGAATGTCGCCTTCGCGTATCACGGCATGAGTCAGGGGGCGCAGAAGCCGGACGAGCTCGTCGGTCTCACTGGTGGTCAGCGCGTCGTAGGCGGTGGCGGCCAGTTGGTCGGTTCGTTCCTCGATCTGAGCCTTGAGCTGTTGTCCCTGCGGCGACAGCCGGTCGTCCTGGAGGAGCCCTCTTTCCTTCAAGGCGTCGCGTGTCGATGTCCATTCCGCTTCGTTGAAGTCGCGTGCCGGCGTGTAGACATCGCGCGGGATCCCACTCGCGGTCGCGTGGAGGACGTGCGACTCGCGGCCGGTGATCCCGGCGGCGGCCAGAGCCGCGACATGACCGTCGCCGCGGTGCTCACGGAGAAGCGTCGCAGCATGCCACAGTTGGGCAAGAGGTTCCTGAGGTGTCGGCAGGGAGCGATTGGCGGCGAACAGAGCTCGGCCTTCGAACGGAGCTGATCGAGCGGCACGCGTGGCAAGCTCTGCCGCCCGTGCCGTGTCCGCGCCGTCGGCCGCGGGGCCGAGTGCCCGGCGGAGCGCACGCACTGATCCTCGTAGACGCGCTTGCAGAGCCTCGTTCGGCGGAGCAAAGCTCCAGGCCGCCGGCACGGCGCGACTCACCCGCTCGTAGGCGAAGTTGTAGAACAGCGCGTGCACGACATCAGCGCCGACACTGCCCAGGGGAGCAGCCCGTCCGGCGAAGTACCCCATCCAGAAACCGCGGTAGCCCGCCGCCCTGAACTCTTCCAACGGCTCCGGGGCGAAGTAGACCACAGCGTGGATCGGCTCGAGCAGCCGCCAGAGGTCCCGTGCGACGTCACCCCGGGCCGGCCTCGGTATTGGCATTGACATGGCAATCTTCTACGCCTCAATCGAGGGCTGTGTCCCACGCATGGTGTGACCAATGGTTCGCTTCCAGCCAACCGGCATGTCGAAGCGAGTCGCGCCCAGCGGGCGGTGCTCTTCACCCTCAAGGTCTGCGCTGAAAGTTCTTGCCGTGGGTTTCAAGACTCTTGCTGTAAGGCTTTCGTCAGCGATACGGTCGCGCCGGCGCCCGGCAGCGAAGCCGTGCCGCGGCGCAGGGGTCGGAACCCGCACATGAGCCGTAATCGCAAGGAGTTCACGCCTGTGATACCGAGATGGCCGGCGCCCCGCACGCGCCGTACCGCCCAGGTGAGACGGGTCGCGGCCGTCACCGTGGCCGCGCTCGCCGCAGCACTCGTCCAGCCCCTCGCCGCCCGGGCCGACACCCCGCCCCCGCCGCCGTCCGACGCGGCCCTGGCGAAGACCGCCGCCCGCCACGACCTCACCCGCGAGCAGTTCTACTTCGTACTGCCGGATCGATTCGCCAACGGGGACGCGGCCAACGACCGCGGCGGGCTCACCGGTTCTCGTCCCACCACCGGCTACGACCCCACCGACAAGGGCTTCTACCAGGGCGGCGACCTCAAGGGCCTGACCCGGAAGCTCGACTACATCAAGGGCCTCGGCACCACCGCCATCTGGCTCGCCCCGATCTTCAAGAACCAGCCCGTGCAAGGGGAGGGCAGCAATGCCTCCGCCGGGTACCACGGTTACTGGATCACCGACTTCACCCAGGTCGACCCGCACTTCGGCACCAACAAGGACCTCGAAACCCTCATCTCCAAGGCGCACGCCAAGGGCATGAAGGTCTTCTTCGACGTCATCACCAACCACACCGCCGACGTCGTCGACTACGAAGAGAAGTCCTACGACTACCTGTCCAAGGGCGCGTTCCCCTACCTGGCCGAGGACGGCGAGCCCTTCGACGACGCGGACTACGCCGGCGGGCAGCGGGACTTCCCCGGGACCGACGAGGACTCCTTCCCGCGCACCCCCGTCGTCGCCGACGCCAAGCAGGACGTCAAGGTCCCGTCCTGGCTCAACGACCCGACGATGTACCACAACCGTGGTGACTCCACCTGGGCCGGCGAGTCGACCACGTACGGCGACTTCTCCGGTCTCGACGACCTGTGGACGGAGCGTCCCGAGGTCGTCGAGGGCATGGAGAAGATCTACCAGCGGTGGGTCAGGGACTTCGACATCGACGGCTTCCGCATCGACACCGTGAAGCACGTCAACATGGAGTTCTGGACCCAGTGGGCCACGGCGCTGGACGCCTACGCCGCCCGGCAGGGGCGGGACGACTTCTTCATGTTCGGCGAGGTGTACTCCGCCGACACCTCGGTCACCTCCCCGTATGTCACACAGGGCCGCCTGGACTCCACGCTGGACTTCCCCTTCCAGGACGCGGCCCGCGCGTACGCCTCCCAGGGCGCCGGCGCGAAGAAGCTGGCGGCGGTCTTCGGCGACGACTACAAGTACACGACCGACAAAGCCAACGCGTACGAGCAGGTCACCTTCCTCGGCAACCACGACATGGGCCGCATCGGCGCCTTCCTCAAGCAGGACAACGCGGGCGCGAGCGATGCCGAGCTGCTGAAGAAGGCGCGGCTCGCCAACGAGCTGATGTTCCTCAGCCGGGGCAACCCGGTGATCTACTACGGCGACGAGCAGGGCTTCACCGGCGCGGGCGGTGACAAGGACGCCCGCCAGACGATGTTCGCGTCCCGCACGGCCGACTACCTGGACGACGACCAGCTCGGCACCGACCGCACCCACGCGAGCGACGCCTACGATGCGGAAGCGCCGCTCTACCGGCAGATCAGTGCTCTCGCCAAGCTGCGCAAGCAGCACCCCGCCCTCGCCGACGGCGTCCAGACCGAGCGGTACGCCGCCGACGGCGCCGGGATCTACGCGTTCTCCCGTACGGACGCCGCCACCGGCACCGAGTACCTCGTCGCCTTCAACAACGCCGACGAGGCGAAGAGCGCCACCTTCCCGACGGGTTCGGCCGGCATGACGTACCGGGGCATCTACGGCACCGACGCGTCCGTGACCTCCGGGGCCGACGACAAGAAGGTCACGCTCACCGTCCCGGCCGGTTCGGCGGTCGTCCTCAAGGCCGCGGGCCCGCTCGCCAAGCCCGCCGCCAGGCCGGCCATCACCCTCCAGGCCCCCGCCCCCGGCGCCACCGGCACCGTGGAACTCACGGCAGACGATGGGGGCACCTCCCGCTCGAGCGAAGCCGGGAGTGGGGGAGGCGGCGGGCTCAACCGTGTCGTCTTCGCCGCCCAGACCGGCACCGGCAAGTGGCGCACCCTCGGCTCCGCCGACCACGCCCCCTACAAGGTCACCCACACCATCGGCAAGGACGTGCCCCCGGGCACCGCCCTGCGCTACAAGGCCGTCGTCATCGACTCCACCGGCCGCACCTCGAGCGCCACAGCCACCAGCACCACCGGCACCCCACCCACCGAGGCGCCCCCCACCGCCTCCTCCCGCGACTACGCGATCGTCCACTACAACCGCCCCGACGGGAACTACGCCGACTGGGGCCTGTACGCCTGGGGCGACCTCGCCGACGGCGAGTCCACCACCTGGCCGGACAGCCACCCCTTCACCGGCCGCGACGCCTACGGGGCCTTCGCCTACGTCAAGCTGAAGCCCGGCGCCTCGAACGTCGGCTTCCTGGTCATCGACAAGGACGGCAACAAGGACGTCTCCGCAGACCGCTCGATCGATGTGACCAAGACCGGCGAGGTCTGGATCGAGCAGGGCAAGGAGGCCGTACGGACGGAACGCCCGGAGTATCCGGCGCAGGACACGACCAAGGCCGTCCTCCACTACCAACGCGCCGACGGGAACTACGACGGCTGGGGCCTGCACGTCTGGAGCGGCGCCGCCGATCCCACCGAGTGGTCGAAGCCCCTGATGCCGGTGAAGACTGACTCCTATGGCGCGGTCTTCGAGGTACCGCTCACCGAGGGTGCCACCAGCCTCAGCTACATCATCCACAAGGGCGACGAGAAGGACCTCTCCGCCGACCAGGCGCTCGACCTCAAGGCGAACGGCCACGAGGTGTGGCTCTTGAACGGCCAGGAGAAGTACCTGCTGCCGCAGCCGGCGGGCAGCGCCGCCGCCCTCGACCTGACCACCTCCAAGGCGGTCTGGATCGACCGGGACACGGTCGTCTGGAACGGCTCCGCCGCCGCCTCCACCCAGCTGCTGTACAGCCGGGACGGCTCGATCGCCGTGAAGGACGGCGCGCT
Organism: Streptomyces sp. KR55; assembly: GCF_052245645.1. Classification (NCBI taxonomy): domain Bacteria; kingdom Bacillati; phylum Actinomycetota; class Actinomycetes; order Kitasatosporales; family Streptomycetaceae; genus Streptomyces; species Streptomyces sp. KR55. Next base: position 18,282 of record NZ_JBQQCE010000119.1, read on the forward strand.
GACCAGCGACGACGAGAGGTGGCTCCGTCTCTCCAAGACCACCCTCACCGACGCCCAGAAGGCGAAGTTCCCGCACCTGAAGGACCACACCGCCTGGTCCGTCGACCCCCGTGACCGCGACCGGGTCCGCGAGGCGCTGCGCGGTCAGGTCGTGGCCGCCCAGCACGCCGCGAACGGTGCCGTACTCGCGGCGACCGGCGTGCAGATCGCCGGCGTACTCGACGATCTGTACGACGCGACGAAGACCGAGCTCGGGCCGACGTTCCACAAAGGCCGTCCGACGCTGGCCGTCTGGGCACCCACGGCACAGTCGGTCAAGCTCGAAATCGGTGACTCCACCGTCGCCATGAAGCGGAACGACACCACCGGCGTCTGGTCCGTCACCGGCCCCAAGTCCTGGAAGAACAAGCCGTATCGGTACGTCGTCGAGGTCTGGGCGCCCAGCGTCCGCAAGGTCGTCACCAACAAGGTCACCGACCCCTACTCGGTCGCCCTCGCCGCGAACTCCGAGCGCAGCCTGGTCGTCGACCTCGACGACAAGTCCCTGGCGCCGAGCGGCTGGTCCTCGTACGCCAAGCCCAAGGCCGTACCGCTGAAGGACGCCCAGATCCAGGAGCTGCACATCCGGGACTTCTCGGTCGAGGACAAGACGGCCAGGGACCCGGGCACCTATCTTGCCTTCACCGACAAGGCGAGCGACGGCTCCCGGCACCTGCGTGAGCTGGCCGAGGCGGGCACGTCGTACGTCCATCTCCTGCCCGCCTTCGACATCGCCACCATCCCGGAGAAGAAGTCCGAGCAGGCGACCGTCGACTGCGACCTCGCCTCTCTCCCGGCCGACTCCGACAAGCAGCAGGAGTGCGTGGCGAAGATCGCCGCGAAGGATGCCTACAACTGGGGCTACGACCCGTACCACTACACGGTCCCCGAGGGCTCGTACGCCACCGACCCGGACGGTACGGCCCGTACGGTCGAGTTCCGCAAGATGGTCAAGGCGCTGAACGAGGACGGCCTGCGGGTCGTCATGGACGTCGTCTACAACCACACGGCGGCGAGCGGGCAGGAGCGGACGTCCGTTCTGGACCGGATCGTGCCCGGCTACTACCACCGGCTCCTCGCGGACGGCACGGTCGCCACCAGCACCTGCTGCGCCAACACCGCCACCGAGAACGCCATGATGGGCAAGCTGGTCGTCGACTCGGTGGTCACCTGGGCCAGGGAGTACAAGGTCGACGGCTTCCGCTTCGACCTCATGGGCCACCACCCGAAGGCCAACATCCTCGCCGTACGCAAGGCCCTCGACGCGCTGACCCTGGAAAAGGACGGCGTCGACGGCAAGAAGATCATCCTCTACGGCGAGGGCTGGAACTTCGGCGAGATCGCCGACGACGCCCGCTTCGAGCAGGCCACGCAGAGCAACATGGCGGGAACCGGCGTCGCGACCTTCTCCGACCGCGCCCGTGACGCCGTCCGCGGCGGCGGCCCGTTCGACGAGGACCCCGGCGTCCAGGGCTTTGCGTCCGGGCTGTACAACGAGCCCAACTCCTCGACGAACAACGGCAGTCCGGCCGAACAGAAGGCCCGCCTTCTGCACTACCAGGACCTGATCAAGGTGGGCCTGTCCGGCAACCTTGCCGACTTCACCTTCACCGACACCAGCGGCAAGGAGGTCAAGGGCTCCGAGGTCGACTACAACGGCGCCCCCGCCGGCTACGCGGCCGACCCCGGCGACGCCCTCGCCTATGCCGACGCCCACGACAACGAGACCCTGTTCGACGCCCTGGCCTACAAGCTCCCGGCATCGGCGAGCGCGGACGACCGGGCCCGGATGCAGGTCCTGGCGATGGCCACGGCCACCCTCTCGCAGGGGCCGTCCCTCTCCCAGGCCGGCACCGACCTGCTGCGCTCCAAGTCCCTGGACCGCAACTCCTACGACAGCGGCGACTGGTTCAACGCCATCCACTGGAACTGCGCCGACGGCAACGGCTTCGGCCGCGGACTGCCGATGGCGGCCGACAACGAGCCCAAGTGGCCCTACGCCAAGCCCCTGTTGAGCACGGTCGGCGTCGGCTGCACGCAGATCGAGGGTGCTTCGGCAGCGTACCGGGACCTGCTGAGGATCCGTACGACGGAGAGCGCCTTCTCCCTCGACACCGCCGATCAGGTCCAGTCACGGCTCTCCTTCCCACTGTCCGGCAAGGACGAGACGCCGGGCGTGATCACCATGCGGCTCGGTGACCTGGTCGTCGTGTTCAACGCCACGCCGGAGCGGCAGGAGCAGCGCATCGAGGCGACGGAAGGGGCGAAGTACCGGCTGCACCCGGTACAGGCGACGGGCCAGGACCCGGTCGTGAAGGATGCGACCCACACGGCGGAATCGGGCACCTTCACAGTCCCGGCCCGCACGGTCGCCGTCTTCTCCCGGGCCGGCTGACGGTCATGCGGTTAGGGTGCTCCTGTCCGACGTAGAACAGGAGCACCCATGCCGCAGATCACCGTCGACTACTCCGCACAGCTGGCGGACGACTTCGACCGGCCCGCCTTCGCGCGGGCCCTGCACACCACGGTGGTCGAGATCGCGGCCGCGAAGCCGCCGGCGTGCAAGACGCAGTTCCGGCGGACCGAGGACACCACGGTCGGGGAGGACACCCAGGGGCACGCGGTCGTCCATGTGACGCTGGGACTGCTGGCCGGCCGCACGGACGAGACCAAGGTCCGGCTCACCGAGGCCGTACTCGACCTGCTGCGGCAGCACATCAAGCCCGCCGAGGGCCTCGCCCTGCACGCGTCGGCCGAGGTACGCGACCTCGACCCGTCGTACCGGAAGTTCGACGTCTAGGACGCGAGGGTGATCAGCCGGGCCACCAGGTCGCCGAACGGACCGTCGCCCGGCTCGTCCTTGAGGACGCGGCGCATCAGCGTCGCCAGCTCCTCGTCGTGGGCGGCGCCGACGGCGGCCAGTGCGGCGAAGTCGTGCACGAGCTGCACCTCCAGCTCGGCGCGCGGGACGCGCCGGCCGTCCAGCCAGATCAGTGCCGTCGACTCGGCGAGCGAGATCCAGGAGCGGACGACCAGTTCCAGCCGCGCGGGCGCCGGCTCCTCGACGCCGAGATGCGCAACGATCTGGTCATACGCGGCCTGCCGCACGGCATCGATGAGCGCGTTCGTCGTCGAGGAGCCAACCGCCGGGCCGCCGCGCATCAACGCCGAGAAACCGGGGCCGTGCTGGTCGACGAAGTCGAAGAACCGGCGCATCGCGCGCAGCAGCCGCGCCCCCAGCGGACCCTCGTGCGGCTCCACGAACCGGCCCGCCAGATCGTCCGCCGCACGCCTCAACGCGGCCTCGTACAGGCTGAGTTTGCCGGGAAAGTAGTGATAGACCAGCGGACGCGAGACGCCCGCGGCCGACGCTATCTCGTCGATGGAGACCTCATCCGGAGAGCGGCGGCTGAACAGTTCGAGGGCGACGCCGATCAGCTGCTGCCGCCGCTCCTCGACACCCATCCTGCGGCGAACCCCGGTAGACATACGAACACCTTACCGATCGGATCCAGCCTCGAACGGACAGGACCGACCAGGGGTGTCCATATGCGTCCAGCTAGCGCAGGCCGCTGATCGACCGCCCGTCCGTCAGGGTCGCCTTCAGCTCCGCCTGAGTGCCCTTCTTCGCGGGTACGGCCAACAGGTTGCCCTGCGCGGTCTGTTCCACCCCACCGGTCGTGCGGATCGACGCGGTGTCGCGGCTGCCCGCCGCCAGGAGATACCAGGAACCCGTCTCGGACTTCCACAGCACGCCCGCCAGCACATGGGGATCGCGCGCCCCGCACGCCGGTACGTTCTCGGCCTTCGCGGCGACCGCCCCGTACGTCCCGCCCGGCGTGTGGAACTGCGCCAGCGCCCGCTCGCCGCCGCCCCGCCAGGTCTCCGCGCGCGTGCACACCCACGCCGCCGTGCCGCTCGCGTCGGGCAGCGGCTGCTCGGCGTACTGCCAGGCGTTCACCGACCGCACCCCCTGCCCGCGCACCGCGAACAGCGAACAGGCGAACGGCGCCCAGGTGCGCAGCGACTCCGCCCCGGCCGCGTCGTGCGTCCTGCCCGGCCGCCCGGTGGTGAGGCGGGCCGGCACCAGCTCGCCCAGGTCCGTCATCAGCCGCGTACCGGAGTCGTCGGTGATCTGCAGGACGTTCCACGACGCGCAGGAGCCGGCCTTGGTCGCGGGGCTGGCCAGCGGCGAGGTGATCCCGTCGGTGATCGTGAGGTCCATCGCGCCGGAGCTCGGCTTCAGCAGGTCCCGCTCGGCCACCTTCGTCACCCAGGGCGCCGTCAGATAGCGGACGTTGCCGTCGGTGCGGTCC
>NZ_JBQQCE010000012.1:0-48004 GCF_052245645.1 Streptomyces sp. KR55
GGCGCATGGCGGGGCGTACGCGTTGCGCGGGTCGGCGGCGGTGCGGTCGGTTGTCGGTGCGGCCGGCGAGTTCGTAGAGGTATTGCTGTTGGTCGTCGTCGAGGTGCAGGGCGCGGGCGAGGGTGGCGAGGACGGGGGCGGAGGCGCGGACGCGGCCCTGTTCGAGGCGGGTGTAGTAGTCCACGCTGATCGCGGCGAGCTGGGCGGCCTCCTCGCGGCGCAGTCCCGTGACCCGGCGCGCTGAGTCCGTCTCCGGCAGGCCGCACTCGCGCGGATCCAGCTGCGCCCGACGGGCCCTGAGAAAGGCACCGAGGTGGGAGTCGGGTGTCGGTTTCATGTTCTCCAGTGTCATGCGGCCGGACCGGGCGCGGCACAGGTGTGAGGGGGCAGGTTCTTTCCCAGGCAGAAACCTGCCTCTCCCGCGGGCGAGGCAGGTGGCGGATGGTGGATGTGTGCCCGGCACGGACCGGGTGCTCCACGGCATCGTCCGTCACCGTCTTTCAGGAGTGTTGTTTCCATGGCCAGGACCCGTGTCAGTTTCGACAGCGCCGGTATCGAGATCGCCGCGCACCTCTACACCCCCGACAGCCCGACTGCCGGCCGCCGTCCGGCGCTGGTGGTCGGACACCCCGGGACCGGGGTGAAGGAACAGACCTCCGGCACCTACGCGCAGCTGATGGCCGAGCGCGGATTCGTCACCCTCGCCTTCGACGCCGCCTACCAGGGCGAGTCCGGCGGCCTGCCCCGCGGACTGGAAGACCCCGCCCAGCGCATCGAGGACTTCAAGGCCGCTGTCTCCTACCTCATCACCCGCGACGAGGTCGACGCCGACCGCATCGGCCTGCTCGGCATCTGTGCCTCCGGCGGCTACTCGCTGGCTGCCACCGGCGGCGACCACCGCGTCAAGGCCGTGGCGACCGTGTGCACCGCCGAACCCGCCCGCCAGTTCCGCTACGGCGCCGACGGCTCCCAGGACCCGGCCGTCTTCCAGGCCCTCCTGGACGCCGCCGCCCAGGCCCGCACCCGCGCCGCCCGCGGCGAGGACCCCGGCGTGCTGACGATGTTCCCCGGCACCGCCGAACAGGCGGGCGCCCTGGGCGGCGAGCACGGCATCGAGGGCTGGGAGTACTACTGCGGCGCCCGCGGCTACCACGAGCGCTCCGCGAAGTACCTCACCTGGGACAGCATCGACAAGATGGCCTCCAGCGACGTCTTCCGCGCCGTCCCCCTCATCGGCCCCCGTCCCATCCTGCAGATCATCGGCGAGCGCGCGGTCACCGCCTGGATGGCCATCGAGGCCCACCAGGCCGCCACCGGCCCCAAGGAACTCCACCGCATCCCCGGCGCCAGCCACGTCGACCTCTACGACAAGCGCGAATACATCGACCCCGCCGTCGACAAGCTCACCGACTACTTCACCACCCACCTCGACAAGTGACCGACTGAGGTCACGTACGGGGCACATGCCGGAGGGGCCGACAGCTCACGCTGTCGGCCCCTCCGGCATGTGCGAGCGCGTCACTTCGCCTGCAGCGGCCCCGCGAAGGACTTGCGCAGGGACGCGGGAGCGGCCAGGGGGAGGAGCGCGGCGAGCATCTTGCCCTTGACCGTGCTCGGCTGCCGCGTCAGCTCGACGTCGACCCTGGTGCCGTCGCCCTCGGGGGCCATCCGGAAGACCCAGCCGCCGCCGGCTCCGATGAGCTTGGAGTCGAGCGTGGTGATGGTGACCGTGTCACCGGCCGGTTCCCACTCGTAGCGCACCCGCTCCCAGGCCGCGGCGGTTCCCTCGGTGACCTCGGCCCAGGTGTCGCCGAGGTCGTGGACCTCGAAGTGGTCGGCGTCGATCGTGGGCCAGGCCTTGGCGCGGGAGGGACCGAAGTCGGTCAGCACCCCCAGCACGTCCTTGGGGCTGAGTTGGGAGACGAGGTGGAAGCGTACGACTGCCATGGGATGTCCTCACCGAGAAGTAACCGTTCTGACTGGTGACGAAAGATTTCCATGAGGTCTCGTCACCCGTCAAGGTGGTTACTCTGGAGAGGTGTTCGGTCACCTGTCAGGAGGGTCACGTGAGACATGTGTTTCCGTGCGGGACGCTCACACTCGACTTCGTGGGCACCCTGCAGGAGCGGCGGGCGCCGGTTCCGATCGAGCGGATCGGCTCCCCCGGGCTGCTCGACTCCTGGTTCGTCGAGTCCGGGCTGCTCGACGAGCGGCCCGGATCCGACCAGGCGGACCTGCGCGCGGCGCGGGAGCTGCGGGAGGCGATCCACTCGCTGGTCAGGGCTCGTCTCACCGGCCGTCCCCTACCCGTCGGGGCGGTCGTCGCGGTGAACCGGCAGGCCGCCGGGGTGCCGGTGGCGATGCGGCTGGGCTCCGCGGGCACCAGCCGTTCCGGCAAGGCCGCCCAGGCCCTCACCGAGCTCGCCCGCGAAGCGGTCGAGATCATCGCCGGCGCGGAAGCGGCCCTACTGCGCGAGTGCGGACACCCCGACTGCACCCACGTCTACCTCGACCGCTCCCGGGGCCGCCGGCGGGAGTGGTGCGCGATGCGGACCTGCGGGAACCGCGTCAAGGCAGCCGCCCTGCGGGCACGCCGCCGAAGGTGAGCGCCCCTGTCCCGGGGCGCCGCGCACATGTGTCCAGCGGGGGCGGGCCCCTCGTACGGAACCGTCCCCGCACCCCTCAGCCGCGGTTCTCGGCCTGGAACATCCAGCTCTGCTTCTCCAGATCGGCGGTCAGGCCGATCAGCAGATCCTGCGTCACCGCGTCCGCCGGACCGGTCACCTCGATGCGTTCCCGCACCCGTTCGATGACGGCGGAGAACGTCCGCACCAGAGCGTCGACGGCGTCGACGTCCTTCGTCCAGCCCGCCGCGAAGTCGGGCACCCCACTGGTGGCGGCGATGGTGGCGGCCCGCCCGTCCGGACTGACTCCCAGTGCGGCGGCGCGTTCGGCCACCGTGTCGGCGTAGTCGCGAGCGGTGGTGACCACCTCGTCGAGCTGCAGGTGGATGGAGCGGAAGCGCGGCCCGTAGAGGTTCCAGTGCGCCTGCTTGGCCACCAGGGACAGGTCGAGCAGGTCGACCAGGGTCGCCTGCAGGGCGCTGCCCGCGATCTCGCGCTCTTTGTCCGAGTGGGCTGTTGATGACCGTCATGGGTGTGCGGTTCCTTTCCGGATTGTCGCCAGCGTCCCCATTGTCGGAGCCACCGGTCTGTCATGGATCAGTCGTTTGACTGCCGGTCGGCTGGAGGCGACACACGGAAATGACCCGTTCGAGGGGATTGCTCAGGGACCGAAGGGATCGACGGGCATGGCCGTGATCGTACGACAGTAACAGGCACACGTGTGCGAGGTGGGCCACCGACACGTGTGCCGTGCCGACTTGTGCGGTCAGTCCCGGATCTGCAGGAGGATCGGGTTGGTCAGCGCCGCCATCGGGCCCCACTGCAGGTTCGGAGCCATGGTGTTGCCCTTGCCAGGGGTGCCGTCCGCCTTGGGGTGGCGGACCTCGGCGCGCACGTACGCGGCGAGCGAGGCGGTGGTGCGCCACACGACCGTGCCGGTGCCGGATGCGCCCAGCGACTCCTGGTGCATCTGGCCCTCGTCGGTGATGAACCGCACCGTGCCGTTGGGCACTCCGGACACCTCCAGGCGCACGTCGACGAGTGTGTCCGCGGCCGCCCGAAGCGTCTCGGCGATGCTGGCCGCCGCCGGCCGCGCTGAAGGCGACGGTGACGGCGGAGGACTCGGCGACATACGTACGGCCCTTGCGGATGCCCTCCAGGACGACGGGCCATCGATGGCCTGCAGCACATGATCACCCGGGTCGCCGCCGCCGGACGGCTGCGGATGAGCGTCGAGCGCGCGACCGAGGTCATGCACTCCGCCGGCGTGGGCACGGTCATCACGCTGATGAGCCTTCCCGAGGACGCCCGCGACCTGCGGACCTCCCACACCGTTCGCGAGATGGTGATCAACACCCTCACGCTGCCCCCCCGCAGGGGCACGACGTCGGCGGCGCCGCCCCCGTCGCCGGCAGCGCCATGGCACTGCGCGCCGCTCTCGACCAGGGCGACACCGCGGCGCTCAGCCCCGGCGAGCGCGTCCTGCTCCACGAATGGCTCAACCGGCTGGCCGACGCGGAGGACGGGGACGGCTGACGGCACGGACGGTCAGCCCGCGTGACACACCTGGTCACACCCCGGCCGGGGCGGCGGACCATCGTGGAGACATGACCAGCGAAAACCCGTCCACCTTCGGTGGGCGCCTGCTCATCGGCGCCACCGGCTCCGCCGCCGTCGCCACGCTCCCGACGTACCTCAACGCGCTGCGCACCACGTTCACCGGTACCGTCACCGTCCTGATGACCCACACCGCCGCCACGTTCCTTCCGCCGCACACCGTCGCGCTGTTCGCGGACCGCGTGGTGACGGGGACGACGCCGGACGACTGGGCCCGGGAGAACCAGGCGACCCTGGCGGCGGAGCACGACATGATGGCCGTCCTCCCGGCCACCGCCAACATGCTCTCCGCCACCGCCACGGGCGCCGTGCCGAACATGCTGACCGCGACGATCGCCGCCGCCGACTTCCCCGTGGTCTTCTTCCCGGTGATGACCGGCGCGATATGGGCCAAGCCCGCTGTCCAGCGCAACGTGGACCAGCTCCGCCTCGACGGCCACCACGTCGTCGACCCGCAGTGGGGGCAGCGCTACGACGTCGGCCTCGGCGAGTTCGTCAAGGCGCCCATGCCGCCGGCTCCGCCCCAGTTCATCGAGGTGGTCAGGGAGTTCATGCCGAAGAGCGGGCCCGTGGTCGTCTGACCGTCACCGGGAACGGTAGGCGCCGGGCGTCATGCCCGTGACCGTTCTGAACGCCCGGTACAGCTGTGCCTCGCCGCCGAACCCGCACTCGCGGGCCACGGCGGCGAGCGGGCGTTCGGGGTGCGCCAGGACCAGCCGCTGCGCGTGTGACACCCGAACCCTGCGGATCAGCCGCGTGAGCGATTCGCCGCCCTCGGCCAGAGCGCGGTACATCGTGCGCCGGGAAACACCGCAGCCCGCCGCCACCGCGGCGGCGTCCAGGCGAGAGTCCTTGGCGTGCCGGCGTACGAACCGGTGGACACGCTCCCGCGTCAACGCCGTCGCCGACGTCTGGGGCAACGCGCCGCCCGTGGCCCATCCCAGCGCCGCGTCCAGCAGGTCGACGGCGTGCGGCAGCAGAGCCGCAGCCGCTCCCGGGTCGTGGCCCTGGAGGCGGTCGAGCCCGACGAGGAAGTCGGCGACCACCCGGCCGGGGCCCGAGGCGCCCAGTTCCACAGCGGTCGCCCGGTTCAGGGAGCGGTGCGGCAGCCGGGCCCTGGGCACCTTGACCACCAGCTGGGAGAAGTCGTCCGCGAAATCCAGCGCGTAGGGGCGGGCGCTGTCGACGAAGGCCATCGCCCCGGGGGTGAGCACGGCCACCTGTCCGTTCTGCTCCAGCCTGGCCCGGCCGTGGAGCTGGATGTTGGCGAGGAGGAAGTCCTCGTGGTCGCGCGCGATCAGCCGGCGCGTCCGTGCCACCTGCTGGGGGCTCGCGGTCAGCGCGGCGAACCCCACCCCGTCCAGGACGGACGTCTCGATCCGGCCCTCGAAGGCCCCGTCCGGCTCCGGACGCACCGTCACCCCGACGAACGTGTCGCAGACGACGGCGGCCCAGTAGGCGAACGTGTCGGAGGGCTCGACGTCGGCGCTGGACCACCGGGTGCGTGAACAGGCCACCGCCGGGCCCCGGTCAGAAGAGGGGGACACCGGGATCGAACCCGAAGCGGACGCGCCCGGCGGCCTCCAGGAAGGGGGCGAAGTGGTTGGCGTGCTGGAGCGCCACCATGCCGTCGCGGAAGAGCCGCTCGACGGGGTTGCCGCGGTCGATCGAGGCAGAGCCGCCGAGTTCGTACATGGCCACGAGCACCTCACGACTGACCTCTGTCGCGTGACACATCGCGGCATGCAGGGCAGCCCGCTGGTCGAGGGTTGCGGGCTCGCCCTTCTCCCCGGCGGCGTCCACGGTCGCCGCCGCGGACAGCAACAGCAGCCGCGCCGCCTGGAGGGCCGCCTCCGACCGCGCGACGGTCGCCTGGGCGCGAGCGGATTCCGCGAGCGTGCCACCGGTGAACGTGCTCTTGGACGTGGCGAGGGCGACGATCTCGTCGACGGCGCTCTGCGCGACACCGAGCACCACGGCGGAGCAGCCAGGGAAGACGAGCGCGGGGATGAAACCATGGTAGAGGGGCCGTTGGGTACGAGCCGGCACGTCGAACCGGGCGACCAGCTCGTCGGGGACCAGGACGTCGTCGACGACCACCGTGTTGCTGCCGGTGCCCAGCATGCCGCTGACGTCCCCGGTGTCCAGGACCGAGAGCTGGTCCCGGCTCAGGGCGAAGAGCCGTACGTCCGGTGTGCCCGCCTGCGTCAGTCGGGGGCTGCCGTCCTCCGCGACGACGGCGACCACGACGAGCCAGTCCGCCCGGTCGACGCCGCTGACGCGCTTCCAGGTACCCGAGAGACGGTAGCCGCCCTCGGTCACCACCGCAGTGCCAGGCTGGTCGGCGTTTGCGAAGATCGGATCGGGGCCGTCCGCCCAGACCCGGGCGGTGCCGGCCTCGCCGAGCAGCGCGGCGAGGAACCCCCAGTTGGTGTTCCACACCACCCACGCCACCGAGGCGTCGAGACGTCCGAAGCCCTCGTACACCTTCAGCACTGTCTCCAGAGGTGCCTCGAAACCCCCCAGCTCGCGCGGGGTGAGCAGCCGGAAGGCACCGCTGTCGCGCAGCTCCTGCATCAGCTTCTCGGGCAGATCACGACCGGCCTCCATCTCCTCGGCGGCGGCCTTGACGGAGGCCGAGAGCAGCTCGGGGAGACGCAACGGGCCGGACTCATATGTGCTCATGGGTTCTCCAACGTGGGGAATCGGCAAGGGTGAATACCCGCATACGCTGAAGACACGTGTTTCGATCGCTGTGAGGTTCAGCGGCAGCCGCGACCGCCATGGGGAGATGAACAGAGCCGAAGGCCACGCGTGCCGGCTCAGATCAGTCCCCGGGCGGCGGCCCTGACCCCCGCCTGGAAACGGGTGCCGGCTCCCAGCCTGGTCAGGACGGCGGCGATGCGCCGGGTGGCGGTCCGGGTGCTGCACCCCAGCTGGCGGGCGATGGCCTGGTCCTTCAGCCCGGCCTTGAGCATGCCGAGGAGCAGGATGTCGTCGGCGCCGAAGGTGTCGTCCTCGGCGAGGGCCGCGCCGGAGATCGGCTCGGCGCGGGCCCAGTAGGCCTCGTAGAGCTCCACCAGGGCGTCGAGCATGCCGGACGGGTGGATGACGACGAGGTCGTCGTAGACCGGGCCGGACAGCGGGACCAGGGCGACTCGCTTGTCGATGATGTGCAGTTTGAACGGCAGGGACGGCAGCAGTCTGGACTGCTCGCCCAGTTCGGCGAGTCTGAGCAGCGTGGCGAACCGTCCGGGGCGCTCCATCGACTGCGGGCAGTAGATCGAGCGCACCTCGATGCCCTGCCCCAGCCAGGCCGCCGTGATGACGAACTCGTCCTCGTTGCTGTGGTGTCGGCCATCGGGGCGGCCCACGTAGGGCGGACGGTCGAGGGCCCACATGTGGCTCGTCGCGGAGTTGCTCAGTTCCTCGACCCGTTCCCGGATCAGCTCGCGCTCCGACAGGACCTCCACCAGATTGCGCGGATCGGCCCGCAGCCTTCCGTCGCGGTAGCGCTCGGCGATCCGGTCGATCTCCGTCCGCGCCGAGGCCAGCGCCGTCTCCACCTCGAACTGCCGCCTGGCCAGCAGGGGCAGCAGCGCGGCCTCGGGGTTCGTCGCCTGGTAGCAGCCTCCGCCGGTGGCGCGCAGGAGTCCGAGTTCCGTGAGACGGGCGACGGACCGGTGAACATGGTCCGCCGATGTTCCCAGCGATACGGCGAGGTCCGAGACGAGCACAGGTCCCTGGTCCAGGAAGCACCGGTAGATTCGTTCATCGGGCTCGGACATGCCCAGTGCCGTAAGCACCTGTACATACCTCCGTCGGGTCGGCATCCGCTCAGGACGTGGACCACTTCTGGTTGACACCGCCGGAGCAGGACCACAGCTGGAGCCGAGTGCCGTTCGCCGTCTGGTTGTCCCGTACGTCCGCGCACTTGTTGGCCGGCGTGTTGACCAGGTCATGGCTGGAGTTCAGCACGAACCGCTGCGCCGAACTCCCGTTGCAGGTGGCCAGTTCGAGGTCCGCCCCGTCGGCCGTCGAGCCGCCCGCGAGCTGTACGCACATGCCGAGCGCGCGCATGGTCCCGCCCATGAACGTCCAGTGCTGCGAGGCGGATTCCGAGCAGTCCCAGATCATCAGTTTCGCGCCCTGCACGGCCTTGCCGCCCGCGATGTCGATGCAGCGCTGCGAGGCGTGGCTGAACACGTTCACACCCGGCGCCGCGGCCGGGGCGGTCGTCTCGGTTCCGGTGGGCTCCTGCGCCGGGGCGGTGGCGCGTCGGTCGGACGGGGCGTCCTCGCTCGACGCACTGCTCTTGGGCGAGGTGGACGTGGGCTTCGCGGAACCATCGGGCTCCTTGCCGGTGCCGGTACCGGACGCGCTCACCGCGGGTGCCGGCACATCGCCGAGCCCGTCGACGACGTCTGTGCCGTAGTCACCGGAGTCGACGGCGACCGGCGCCCCGTCGCGCCTGTCGTCGTCGTGCCCGCCGACCAGGCCCAGGGTCAGCAGGACGCCGCCCACCGCGAGCAGTCCCACGATGCCCACGACGCCGAGGGCACCACGGAATCCCTCGCGCCGGGCCTTGTCGCCGGTACGTGCGACGTCGTCGCCGGGTTTGTTCGTGGCGGCGCCGGGGGCGTCGGCACCGCGGCCGGCGTTCCCCCACAACCCGAGGGAGGAGATCTGGGCGAGCCGGGGCAGGGAGGCGCCTCTCCCGGCCGCGTCCGGCGTACGGCCGACGCTCCCCGGCGCGGCCGGCTCCGCGGCACCGGCCGTGTCGCCGTCCTGGGCGGGCCCGGAACCGACCGACCTGGCGCTGCCCGGGACCCTCTTGGGGAGGTCTCCCGGCGAACGGGGCGTGTGTGGAGGCTTCATGGGTTCCTTTCCAGCGGAGCCGGGGCATGGGCGGCAGTGTCGCGGAGGGCCCGGCGGCGGGCCCGCTGTATGTGAGGCAGGACCGGTGCCACGCACACGAACGCCGTCCGACCTCGCGGTCGGGCGGCGTCTCGGTGGGCGGTACCCGGCTGCCGGACCTGGCTAGGCCCAGCAGCCGTTCACGGTCGCGGCGAGGCCGTCCATCGCGTCCTTGATGTCGTTCGGAGCGGCCGTGGAGCCGTTCTCGATGAAGGAGAACACCCGCCATTCGCCGTCGTCGGTCCGGGTCAGACCGCTCAGGGCGATGGCACCGGTGAGAGTGCCGGTCTTCGCCTGCACCTTGCCGACCGCGCACTGGGAGTTCGGGTCGTCGAACCGGCCCCACTCCGGGCCGAGGGTGGAGCCCGCCTCACCGGCGACCGGCAGGCCGTCCAGGATGACGCCCAGGGTGTGCGCGTAACGGGGCTCCGTGAGCAGTTCGAGGATCTGGGCGAGGGTGGCGGCCGGGATGCGGTCGGCCCGGGACAGGCCGCTGCCGTCGTGGATCTCGAAGTGGTCGAGAGAGACGCCGTAGCGGTGGCTGAGCACCTGGCGCACGACCTCGGTGCCGCCCTCGAAGGTGGCGGGGCGTCCCGCGCCCAGGGCGGTCATCCGCAGCAGGGTCTCGGCGATGTTGTTGTCGCTGGTCTTGAGCATCTTCTTGACGATGTCCGCCAGCGGGGCCGACTTGTGGCGTGCGACGGGCACGTCGGTGCGGGCTGCCGTACGACGTGTGACGTCGCCGTCGACGGTGATGCCGTTCTCGGCGAGCAGCTCGGCGAAGGTCTGCCCGGCGTCGATGGAGGTGTCCTGGACGCCGCGTCCGTCGACGACCAGGGCGCGAACCGGGGCGACGGAGTCCGGGTAGTAGCCCTCGTTCCAGCCGTCGGCGAGGGTCGGTTCGGGGAACAGGCTGTCGTCCACGGCGACCTTCACCGAGGTCAGGCCCGCCTTCTGCAGTCCGGCGACCGCGGTCTGCGCCAGCTCGGCGAGGTCGGCGCTGGTGAGGGTGCGGTCGCCGCCGCCGAGGAGGGTGAGGGTGCCGTCGCCGTAGACCACCTTGGTGGTGAAGCGGTGCTCCGGGCCGAGCACCGTCAGGACGGCGGTCGACGTGGCCAGCTTGACGTTCGAGGCCGGCATCAGCGCGGTGGAGCCGTTGTGGTCCCACAGGGTGCTGTCGGAGTCCGCGTCGAGCACCACACCGCTCACGTCGGAGCCCAGCCGCTGGTCGAGCACCCGGGTGTCCAGGTTCGCGGCCATCTGCTGGTCGTTGGCGTCGACACCCTCGGTCGCGCCGGCCGCCGTGCCCGTCGCGCTGTTGCCGGACGCGGCGAAGGCCGAGGGCCCCGCCAGCGCGGCCGAGGCCATGGGCACCGCGATCGCGAGCACGACGGCACGCCGGACTCCCGAGCCGCCCTGTCTCATCTTGCGGTGCCGACGCCGGCCGCCCGGGACGAAGGCATTCATCTGCTGTGTTTCCTCTGCCGAGTTACTCATGGAATCCCAAGGTCCGAGTACAGAAACGTGTGAGAAGAAGATCGGCGCGCACCCTACCACTCGTCATGTGTGGTGTCGGGTACGGTCGCAGAGGCCAACGAGCATCGCACATGTGTTCCTGGACTCACGCAGGTGTCCTGATCGGTGTGACATGTGAAGGGTGCCGCCGATGAAGTCCGCGTGCCGGAAGACGGGCCCTGTGGCGGGCGACATGGTCCGCCGTGACGGCGTTGGCCGCCGCGAATTGCTGGTTCCCCGGCGGGGCGCAGAGCGGCCGAGCGGCGCCGACCGCGTGACCGCGGACCGCGCCTGCTCCGCGGGGAGCCATGATGCCCGAGAGGGACCGAGCAGCCTGGAGGCGGGCGCGAGTGCGACGAGCCGCTCGGCGGTCAGGTCGCGGTAGGCGGGGTCGTCCACGATGTGCAGCGCCGCGAGGAAGCCGTCCTCCTCGTCAGGAGTGGTGACAACGGTACGAAGGCTCTGCCAGGCCGCCTCGTCGGAGAAGTCGGTGCGGATCAGCAGGGTGTGTCCGGTGTGCGGAAGGTCTCTCATGCCTGGACATGTTAGCCAGCCGTACAGGTCACACATATCAATGCGTCACCATCTTGACTGGTGACGAAACTGGGTGCAAGATAAAAGCAGTCCCGTCGACCGACAGGACCCGTCCACGATCCACGAAGTGGAGGCTGGTCATGAACCAGGAAGCCACGATGGACACCGCCGCGGCGTCACGGCGTGTGCGCTTCGGCAAGCTGCCCGAGCGCATCCGCTACGAGGACATGACCGAAGTGGTGGAGTCCGGGCCGAACGGCGGGGCGAAAACCTCTCCCGAGGACACGGGCGCGTGGCGCACCTTCTCGTGCCTGGCCCTCGACCTGGGGGTGTAGCACTCAGGTGCAGGTCCGTACCGCAGCCGTCGCTGAGCACCCACCGTCGACAGGACAGGTCATGAACACCTACGAATACCCCCTCTTCCCGGGCCGTCTGGACAAGGAGCAGGAGGCCATCGAGGAGCTGCTCCGCCGGGTCAACTGCAACGACCGGCGGGAGCCGGACAGGGAGGCCGAGGAGTACACCAGGAGGACCCGCCGGCTGGCGGCCGTCACGTTTCTCAGCGCAGTTCTGTGACCGCCGCGTCCGCGGTGAGGGAGAGGGCGAGCAGGGCGGTCGCCGTGAAGTCGTCCGCCGGTTCGACCGTCTGCCAGGCGGCCACGTCGTCGACGTAGCCGGCACCGTGCCCGTCGAAGTCGGACCACCGGTGTCCGGACGGCTCGGCGGAGCACGGACGCATGCTGTCGAACCTCTCTAGGTCGCCCAACAGCTCCGCCTTGTTGGGGCCGTTGACCACGGCACCCCGCAGGATGTCCCCCCGCCCGGTGCGGCTCATGGCGAGGTTCGCCACCTGGTGCTCCGGGCAGTGCGGGTACGTCTCACCCGCGCCGATGACGAAGCTGGTGCCCCAGGGGTTGGCACCGAAGACCCAGCCGCGCTGCCGGGAGGCGAAGGCGTCGAAGCGGTGGTCACGCGTGACGCGCGCGTAGAGCCCGGCCGTGGCCACCAGCCCGAGAGTGCGCGGTACGGCGTCGAACTCGGTGAGGACGGCACCCGCGCCGAACGGGTCCCGGGCGGCCTGCCGCGTGCCCTCCGCCAACTGCCGCCTGAGATCCGCTTCGAGCGCGTTCCTCGTGTCCCCCTCCAGTCCGGGCGAGGACAGCAGATCCGCGTGGGCGAGGGCGCTGACATCCGACACGTCCAGGGTGCCGCGCTCGCCGGACTGGAGATACGCCTTCGCCCAGCCGACCGCCTCCCGCTGCCACCGCACGCTTCGGCCGTCACCCAACTCGCGGGCGGCGCGGGCGAGTTCCACGGCCGCCCACTCCATGTCGTCCCGCCACGAGTCCTCCCGGTAGTAGCTCGCCGGGACGGTGGTGAACAGGCGCCCGTGCGGGTCGGTGTCGGCGCGCGCGTACACCTCCGCCGCCTTGTCGAGCCACCGCCGCGCCGCCTCCGGGTCCTCCTCGGCCCGTACCTGCGCGGCCAGCACGAAGGCGGCGGCCACCCGGCCCGCCAGGTTGGGACTGACGGGGTCGCCAGGGGTGTTGGCGCGGAACACGGGGCGGTGCTTCACCAAGTAGTCGGGGTCGCCTGGCCGTACGGAAAGAGCGTCGTCCTCCTCCGGCAGGCGCCACATGTCGTGGTCGCCGCGCAACCGCGCGTTGCCGCTGCCGAGGCCCACCTGGGCGTACAGGACGCCGTCCGGGCCGTCCCACATCCTGTCCAGCCAGTCCAGCCCGTGGTCCGCCTCCGCCGGAAGCCCGGGCACCGGAGGTGTGTCGCGCACGGCGGTCAGCAGCTGCCCGACGACGTACGACGTGGTGTGCGTGAACTTGAGGAAGTCACCGGCGTCGAACCAGCCCCCGGACACGTCGACGGGCCCCGCCACCTCGGTCAGCGCGGTGGCGGCCGTCCGCTCGCCGCCGGCCGTGTAGCGCGGGGGCGCGTAGACGACGGCCCGCTCGTCGGTCAGGTGGGAGGCGATGCGGCCGGTCTGCTCCGGCAGTACGTCGCCGCCGTCCCGCTGGGTGCGGAAGAAGCGCACGCTGTCCGCGCGCAGCGCGTCCGTCAACTGCCCCGCCGAGGCGACCCGGAAGCGCGGTGACCGGCCTTCCGCCGAGCCCGTCAGCCGCAGCCGGTAGGTGCCGGTCCGGCGGAGCGCCGACAGGTCGACGGTGCGGACGGTGTCGTAGGCGGCGTTCCAGGAACCGGTCGAGGGGCCCAGCCTGCCGCGCAGGACGGTGCGCCCGCGCTCGTCGACCACCGTGAAGCCGGCGTCGGCCAGGTCGTCGCCGTTTCCCATGACGTAGGCGTACTTCTTCTCACCGGTCACATATCCGGCCTGGTTGACACGTATCTCCGCGGGCTCGGCGGCGTCGTCCGCCGAGCAGGAGACGAGGCCGCCCGCCGTCACGAACGAGGCGACCGTGACCGTGACTGCCGGAACGAACCGGGACAAGGGTTTCATGGCGCACAGTGTGTCCTACGGGGCATGTGGGGTCGGCATCCGACAGTCGTCCGACCGAGAAGCCGAAGGTGTCCCGGCGCCGATGACGCAGTCATTCGACGGATGTGTACGCAATGTCCGTTCCTGGAGACTGATCAGGCGCTCATCAAACGCGGCGAGCCGTGATCCGGGCGGCGCCCCTGCCCCGCCGGACGCGCTCACGACCGACGAAAGGCAACCCGCATGCCCACCTTCGCCGACCACGTCATCGCCTCGCTCAAGGCCTCCGGCGTGCGCCGTCTGTACGGCCTGCCCGGTGACTCGCTCAACGGTCTGACGGACGCCATACACCGGGACGGCGGCGTCGACTGGGTGCATGTGCGGCACGAGGAGAGCGCCGCGTTCGCGGCGGCGGCCGAGGCCGGGCTGACCGGCGAGCTCAATGTGTGCGTCGGCAGCTGCGGTCCGGGCAACCTGCACCTGATCAACGGGCTCTTCGACGCCCAGCAGCCGTGTGCCGGTCCTCGCCATCGCCGCCCAGATCCCCGGCAGTGAGATCGGCTCCGGCTACTTCCAGGAGACCCGCCCGCAGGAGCTGTTCGCCGAGTGCAGCGTCTACGCGGAGGTGGTCACCAGCCCCGAGTCCGGGCCGCGCAGCCTGGAGATGGCGATGCGGGCGGCCGTCGAACGCAGGGGAGTGGCGGTCGTGGTCGTACCCGGCGAGATCTTCCTCGCCAAGACCGGCCGGGACCTGGCCCCCACGGTCGTACGACCGACTCGGACCGTCGTCCGCCCGGATGACGAGGCCCTGAACGAGGCCGCCGAGCTGCTGAACGACGCACAGCGGGTGACGATCCTCGCGGGTGCGGGCGCGGCCGGTGCCCACGACGACCTGGTCCGGCTCGCCGAGATCCTCAAGGCCCCGGTCGTGCACGCCCTGCGCGGCAAGGAGTACGTGGAGTACGACAACCCGTACGACGTCGGGCTCACCGGACTGCTCGGCTTCGCCTCCGGCTACAAGGCGATCGAGGGGGCCGACACCCTGCTCATGCTGGGCACCGACTTCCCCTACCGGCAGTTCTATCCGCGCGACGCGAAGGTGATCCAGCTCGACATCCGCGGTGAGCAGATCGGCCGCCGCACCCATGTCGACCTGCCCCTGGTCGGCAGTGTGCGCGACACCCTGCCCGCGCTGCTGCCGCTGCTGACCGTCAAGACCCACCGTGACCATCTCGACCAGGCCCTCGCCCACTACGCCCGCACCCGAAAGCCGCTGGACGCGCTCGCCGTCAACGACCGCGAACGCACCCCGATCCACCCGCAGTTCGTGGCGCGCACCATCGACCGGCTCGCGGACCGGGACGCCGTCTTCACCGTCGACGTCGGCTCCCCGGTGGTGTGGGCGGCCCGCTATCTGACCTTCAACGGGCACCGGCGGCTGCTCGGTTCGTTCAACCACGGCTCCATGGCCTGCGCGCTGCCGCACGCCGTGGGCGCGCAGGCGGCGTACCCGGGCCGTCAGGTGGTCTCGCTGTCGGGCGACGGCGGGCTCACCATGTTGCTCGGAGAGCTGTTCACCCTCCGGCAGAACCGCCTGCCCGCCAAGATCGTCGTCTTCAACAACGGCTCGCTGAACTTCGTCGAGCTGGAGATGAAGGCGGCCGGCATCGTCAACTACGCGACCGAGCTGGACAATCCGCAGCTCGCCGAGGTCGCCGCCGCGATCGGGCTGTGGACCCGTCGGGTCGAGCGGCCCGGCGACCTGGAGGACGCCCTGAAGGGGGCCTTCGCCCACGAGGGCCCGGCGCTGGTCGAGGTAATGACGGCACGTCAGGAGCTCTCCGTGCCTCCCGCGGTCACCGGGGAGCAGGCCAAGGGCTTTACCCTCTACGCGATCCGCACCATCCTGTCCGGCCGGGGCGAGGAACTGCTCGACCTGGTGACCACCAATGTCGCCCGCCGGATCCTGCACTGACCGGCCGAGGCCGAAACACATATCTCAGCGAGCGTATGTGACGCACACCTGAAACACTTGCACAAGGCAACCGAGCAACCTCATGGTTGCCCTGGGTGATGATATTGGAGGAACATGTGTCCGAGAACGCTCAGTACGAGGAGCTGATGCGCCAGCTGAGCGCCGTCGGCTCCGTGCGACGGCAGCTGGACCGGGCCCTTCCGAACGGCTCCTCCAGCGGATCCGCCATGGTGCTGGCGCTGCTCGCCCGCGACGGCGACATGCGCATCGGCAGGCTCGCGGAGCTGCTCGCCGTCGACATGTCGGTCACCAGCCGCCACGTCGCGCACCTGGCCGCGCAGGGCTGGATCGACCGCAGCCCCGATCCCGCGGACCGGCGCTCGCGCATCCTGCGCCTGACCCCCGAGGGCCGGACCCGGCTCGCCGAACTGTCCGAACGCACCACCCAGTTGCTCGCCCGGCGGCTGAGCGACTGGAGCGACGAGGACGTCCGTCGGCTGACGTGGCTCCTGTCCCGGCTCCGGGCGAGCTTCGACGACCTGTGGACCGAACAGGACTCGTACGCCGAGCCGCCCGAGGACGGCCACTCCTCCCGTACACCCGCTGTCACCACGTAAGGAAAGAAACCTCATGACAACCACCCCAAGAGCAGGTGTGCGGGCACACGCCCACCACGGAGGAGAAGCCGCCCACGCGCCGATGACACACGTGCAGATCATGCGCGCCCTGTCCGGAGTGCTGCTCGGCCTCTTCGCCGCCATCCTGTCCTCGACCGTCGTCACCAACGCGCTGCCGAAGATCATCAGCGATCTCGGCGGCGAGCAGCCGGCCCGGCGTCGTGCGCCTCCCATCGCCTCGGTCCGCCGCCCGGACCGGTACAGCGCCAGCATGAACAGCTCGCGCAGCCGCTGCCACAGCGGATGGCGGTCCATCAGGACGGACAGCTCCACAGCGGTCTCGCGGTGCGCACAGGAGGACACACCTCCAGGGCCAGGCGCGCCTCCAGGGCCGCCAGCCGCAGTTCCTCCAGCATGGCCCGGTGCTGGACGGCGAACGGCGCGTCGACACCTTCCCAGGGACTCGCCGGGCCACAGCGCGAGCCTCTGACGCAGCACCGCCACCGCCCGCTGCGGATCTCTCTGTGTCGCCAGGTTCCTGGCGCGGGACACACAGACGCGGAACTCGTCCGGGTCCAGGCGGACGGCCGACAGGCGCAACCGCGGCGAGGGGAGGCCGGTCCCCGGCGCCGGCCTTCGACATGTGTGCACACGTATTCAGGTTGGCCGACTTACGCCCTTGTGTGTCTACTGAGACACATGGTTGTTTTGTGTTGGAAGAACTTTCTGCCTGCCTGGTCGGCTTCGATGCCTACCGATCGAAAGGACCTGTGATGATCGATCGCCGCTCTCTTCTCCGTACCAGCGGTGCCGCGGCGGCCGGCGCGCTCGGCGTAGCCGCTCTGTCGTCGACCGCCGCAGCTGCGGACTCCGATCCGACTGCAGGTGTCACACGCACCCTGCTTCAGGAACACCCCTCGCCCGCCGAGGGCTGGGAAGCCGTGCAGACGCTCGTGCAGATTCCCCGGCACAAGGAGTCGGGCCGTCACAGCCATCCCGGTGTCGAGGTCGGATACATCGTCCGCGGCGACGTCCTGATGGAGTTCGACGACCGGCCGCCGCTCCGGCTGCGCACGGGTGACCCGTTCTTCATCCCGAACGGTGTCATCCACAACGCTCGCAACGTCGGCACGGTGACCACGATGATGCTCTCCACGTACGTGGTCGACGAGACGAAGCCCCTGGTGACCAACTACTAGGACTCCCCTTTCCTCCAGCGGCGAGCCGGGCCCGACCCACGCGCTGCCTCAGTCCAGGACCTTCAGGGCCGTGGACGCGGCCGACTCCAGGAACGACCGGTCCGCGCGTGCGTTGCCCATGACATGCAGGCCCTGAATGAACGTGGTCAGGAAGCGGGCCAGTTCCACCGGGCTCTGTGCGGTGCCCAGGTCGCCCCGCGCCCGAGCGCGTTCCAACGCCCCGGTCAGCACGGACTCCACGGCGGCCATGGTCGACCTCACCTGTTCGACCGTGCTGCCGTGGGCGGCGCGCTCTGTCGTCGCGTTGACCAGCAGACAGCCGCGTTCAGGGTCCGACACGTCGGCCAGGGCCAGCGCGAGCAGCACACTGCGCAGCGTCGTGCGAATGTCGGGGTCGAAATCCATCTGCCCCTCGAGATCCGCGACGAGCCCGTCGCAGTAGCGTTTCAGGGCCTGTGCATATCAGGCCCTCCTTGGAACCGAACGCCGCGTACAGGCTGCCACCGCCGATTCCCAGCCGGGCTGTCAGATGCGGCAGTGGCGTGGCGCTGTACCCCTGCTTCCAGAACAGCTCCATGGCCCTTTTCAGTGCCAGGTCGGTGTCGAACGCACGAGGACGTGCCATACCGTGGGCCCCTTTCTCGGAGTCTTCAGCGCGTGCAGAGTCGACTGACTGCCGACTGCAGTGGTCGGAGAGAGAAACATCTCCTGGCCGAAGGGCGCGAAGCATGTGCGCACCGTGGCCGTATGGTGTCTGTTGGTCGGGGCAGGTCAGTGCCAAATGCTTATGCTCAGGGGCATGCCTGGCGGATGTTCTCCGGCTAGCCTCGACGGCATCGACGGCAACGGTCCGAGGACAAACATGCAGCTGCATTTGAACTACCCCCTGGAGCCCGACAGCGCGCCTCTCCACGCAGCTGCCATCGTCGAGGCCGCGGCCGACATCAGTGACGCCGAGCTGGACTACAGCCCCGGGAGCATCGGCCTGGTGGAGGACATAGTCGACGGCTTCCGGACCGACGGTGCCACTGGCCAGGAGATGGCCGACTCCCTCGTCGCCTTCGGCTGTTACGTCGGCGAAATACTGACGCGTCACGCACGGTCTGGCGCCTCACGCCGGACCCTCAGCACACCGTCCCCCTGGTCATGGAACTCCCCGACACACGCGAGTGCCACCCGATCGACTGGGTTTTCCGCCGCCTCAAGCACGGAGCGGACGTCAGCATCCGCGGTCTTTATGCCGAGGCCGCTCCGGACAGCGGTCCCGCTGCAGGGAGTACGCACGGCTGAGGCCCGTCGGTGAGCCCGGCCGGCCTCGCAGCCACCCGGTGGAGACGAAGTCGGGTGTTAAAATGTCCGTTATCTTTTTCAGCGTCGGGCGGAGTGCAACCGCTGTCGTGTGCCGGCGCTTGGGTGAGACACATCCGGGCCGGGGCAATCCCCCGTGCCGCTCGGATCGGTCCTTCGCGAACGCACCTCGTCTGGTGGACACACCCGCTGCTGGTTGGAGGGGCCTCGGGGAGGGCACAAGGTGAGCGCACATGTGTGGTCGGACGGCATGTCCCTGGTCGGCCGCGAGCACGAACAGGAGCTGGTGGCCACGCTGCTGGCCGGCCTGTCCGGCGGCGGGCGCGTCCTTCACCTGAGCGGGGCCGAGGGTATCGGCAAGACGGCCGTCCTACGGTTCGCGGAATCGGAAGCGGCGCGGCGGGGCATGCCCGTGCTGTCCACTGCCTGGGCTCCGACCGAGCGAGGAGTGCGGCATGCCGCGCTGCACGCGTTGCTCCACCCCCGTCTGGCCCGGCTCACCGATTTGCCGGCCGCGGAACGCGCGATGCTGGAAGAGGCGTTCACGGGCGCCGTCGGGTCGGCACCCGAAGACCTGGCCGCGGTCGCGCTGCGCCTGCTATCGGTGACACCTGGGCCGGTCTTCGTGTGCGTGGACGACCTCGACCGGCTTGATGCCGCGAGCCGGGACACCGTACGCGAGATGGCCCGGCTCTGCGGCGAGACAGAGGTGGGCATGGTCGTAGCCGAGCGGGGGGGACCCGAGGAACGGCTCGTGATGGACGCGCTCGCCGTCACGCTGGAGCCGCTCTCCGACCAGGAGGCCCGCGCGCTCGTCGAACGTTCCGGGCACGCCACGGCCCACGCCGGAAGGGAACTCGTCCTCACTGTGGCGCGAGGAAACCCGCTCGCGCTCACCGAGCTGTCGCTGAACGGCAGCGCTCTCCTGGACGCCGCCGGCCTCGGCATGCTGCCGGCGACACCGCGCCTGGCCGAGGCGTATGCGGAGAACCTGGAGGGCCTGTCGGCACACGCGCGCGGTGTACTGCTCACCGCGGCGTTGAGCATGTCGCCGGTGGCACAGGACGTTCTCGGCGCGAGCACGCGTGTGCTGGGGAGCGAAGTCGCGGCGCGGGCCGGTCTGGACGAGGTCGTGGAGCGCGGGCTGGTGAGCGAGAGCGACCACCGCCTGCGCTTTCCTCAGCCGCTGCTTCGTGTGGCGGTCCTCCACCTCGGTCGACCTTCACATGCGATGAAGCGAGGACGCGAGTGGCATTCCGGCATGGCATCACATGTGAAGCACACCACGCCGTGCAAGGCCCCCCGCAACCCTCCTCCGCGCCGTCCCGACCGGTGTCCCACCGCTCCTAGAATGGAGCGCACTGGTGCGGTGAAGGGAAACAGTGATATGGCACACGTTCTGACACCCAAGGGACGGGCCACGCGCACTCGAATCGTGGTCGGGGCTGCCGAAGTCCTACGGGAGACAGGCCTCACAGCAACACTGGACGACATCCGGGAACGGACCCACGCGAGCAAGAGCCAGCTGTTCCACTACTTTCCCGGGGGCAGGGAGGAGCTCCTGCTCGCGGTCGCCCACTATGAGGCGGACCGGGTCCTGGACGATCAGCAGCCGTACCTGGGCCAACTGGATACCTGGGAGGCCTGGTACCAGTGGCGGGACACGGTCGTCGAACGGTATGCGGAGCAGGGCGATACGTGTTCCCTCGGAGCACTGCTCAAACAGGTCGGCTTCGCCTCACAAGGCACCCAGGCAGTTGTCAGTGAATTGATGCGGACGTGGCAGAACCACATCGCCGACGGAATGCGGGCGCTCCAGAACAGTGGCCGACTGCCGGACGCGTTCGATGTGGACACAGCCGCCGCCGCGTTGCTGGCCGGATTGCAGGGGGGAGTGGCGCTCCTGCTCTCCACCGGGCAGATCACGCACTTGGAAGCGGCCTTGGACTGGGCAATTGCCCAGCTACGGGCCGCTGATCAGACAGCGGTATGAGTGGACCGCACGCCCCGGGCCTTGCTCTTGCGGGCTGCCAGGGCCTCGCTGAGGAGTCCGCCGAACAGCATGGGTCCTCCTTCGCAGCCGGCCCGCCGCGGACCGCGCTCCGCGAGCGCACTGAGTGCGCCATGGAGATCCACCACGTCATCCCCGACTCGGATGCCTGGGCGATCATGGGTTGGAGGCACCTGTACTCGGACACGCTCGGGTGGCAGGTGAGGCCAAGCCACATGCCGTCGGCCGAATACCATCCGAGGAACTCGACCCCGGCCTTGATCCGGCGTCGGCACCGCGCCGCTCTTCTCGGTGTGCCTCGCGGTCGCCCCTATCGAAGGCCAGTGACGAGAAGTTAGGATCACACCTTTCGCAGGGGTCGATCATGGCTGTACTCAAGGGTTCTGTTCTGCTGGTTCACGGGTTCTTTCACGGCGCCTGGTGCTGGAGCGAGGTGTCGCTCGATCCCGCCGCGCGGGGTGTGGCGTCGGTGGCCGTCGACATGCCGGGCCACGGTCTGAAGGCCAGACGGCTGGCCGCGAGCACCAGACGTCCTCATGTCCCATCGGACTTCTCGTCCGAGAAGTCCCCGATCGCGGACGTCGACCTCGACACGGCGGCCACGGTGCTCGCCGAGCAGGCCCGGCGGGCGGGCCGTGGCGAACCAGTCACCGCGGTCGCTCACAGCATGGACGGCGCTCGCTGACCCTGGCTGCCGAACGCCACCCCGAGCTCTTCGGGCATCTGGTCTACGTGACCGCATACATGCCCGCTTCCGACACCCCTTGCATCACCTATCCATCACTGCCGGAGGCTGAAGGGCAGGAGCCGCTGGGTCTGCTCGCTGCCGATCCCGCCGCAGTCGGCGCACTGCGTGTCGACACCACGGCCGACGACCTCCGGCCTGCTATCCGCAGCGCGTTCTACGGCGGTGTCGACCAGGACGTCGCGGACGCGGCGATCGCTCTCCTCGGCTGCGAGTCACCGACCGCCATGGCCACACAGCCCATCACACTCACCGCGCAGCGCTGGGGATCGGTCCCGCGTACCTACGTGCTGTGCACCCAGGACAACACCATCCCTGTGGCCCTCCAGCGCCTGTTCATCACCCAGGCCGACAGCGCCTTCCCGCACAACAGGACCCACGTGGTCACGCTGGAGTCCGCACACGCACCGTTCCTGTCGATGCCCGACCGGTTGGCCGACGTCATCGCCGGGCTCGTCTGAACCAATCCGGATACGGTCGCCGAAAGCACTGTTCCTGTCGATGCCGCGCCCGCCGCGTTCGCTGGAGGCTTCGGTTCAGCCGTCGCACGTCCCGCATGGATGACGGCTCGGGGCCCACCACTCACATGTATCTCGGCTGGGTGATTGCGGAGCGGCCCAGGTATTGCCCGCCGGTCATGGCGCAGTTGGTCATCCGTCCAAACCCGCCATCGAACTGTCTGGACACCTCTCCGAGGAACAGCGTTCACTTTCTTCGCCGCGACGACGTTGCCACCTCCGTTGCTCTGTTGTCGTCGCACTCCTTGGCCCCGCACGCGTAGCACCACTCGAAGGTGCTTGATACACCTTCCGGCTCACTCCCTCAGGAGGAACGTGTGAGTTCCACGCTTCGAAGAAAGACACTCGCATCGGGTGCGGCGGCTCTCGCTGTCTCCCTCGCCACCGTCTGTTCCGGCACACCGGCGCAGGCCACAGGCAGCCCGGGGACCCCCACCCCCTTGTCCGGGCACCTCCCGGCCGGCCGTTACATCGTCACCTTGAGGGACGCGCCTGTCGCGCTCTACGAAGGTGGCGTGGCCGGCCTGGCCGCCACCGCGCCGGAGCCGGGCGGGAAAGCCGACCCCAACAGTGGCGACGCGCACCGCTACCGGGACTACCTCAAGGGCCGGCAGAACAAGGTCGCCGCCTCGGCCGGGGCCGGGATACGCAACCGCTACACGACGGTGACCAACGGTTTCACGGCGAACCTGACGGCTGTTCAGGCCGCGAGACTGAGTCGGCAGCCGGGTGTGCTCAAGGTCAGCCCGGACGGGTGGAACAAGGTGACGGACGACTCCAGGTCGACCGACTTCCTGGGCCTGTCGGGACGGCACGGCCTGTGGTCGAAGCTCGGAGGCACCGCGAAGTCCGGAAAGGGTGTGGTGGTCGGCGTCATCGACACCGGCATCTGGCCCGAGAGCGCGTCGTTCGCCGGGCCCGCCCTTGACACCGAGCCCCCCACGTCCAAGGATCCCTACCGCCCGTTTCTCAAGGGCGACGAGATCAAGATGAAGAAGGCCGACGGAGGCACCTTCAGCGGCCACTGCCAGACCGGTGAGGAGTTCACCGAAGCCGCCTGCAACACCAAGCTCGTCGGCGCGCGGTACTTCGGCGACGGCTGGCTGGCCGCGACGCCTCCGGAGAAGCGCAACGACTACGTGTCGCCGCGGGACGGCGGGGGCCACGGCACTCACACCGCGTCCACCGCGGCGGGCGACGCGAACGTCCATGTGACCGTGGACGGGCATGACATCGGGAAGATCTCCGGAGTGGCGCCGGGCGCCGTCGTATCGGCGTACAAGGCGCTGTGGACGGGCAAGGACGAACAGGACTCCGGCGGCTACGACTCCGACATCGTCGCGGCGATCGACCAGGCGGTGGCCGACGGCGTGGACGTCATCAACTTCTCGGCCGGCGGCCTGGTGGAGTCGCAGCTCGATGCGCCCATCCAGCAGGCCTTCCGGGCCGCGGCCCAGGCGGGGGTCTTCGTCTCCACGGCCGCGGGCAACCAGGGGCCCGACGCTCGGACCCTGGACAACACGGCGCCCTGGACCACCACGGTCGCGGCGAGCACGCTGGCGCTCCCCGAGGCCACCGTGAAGCTGGGCGACGGCCGGACGTTCGTCGGTGGCAGCACCACCGTGAGCGCGGTGCTCGGGCCGAAGCCGCTGGTCCGGGCCGGTGACGTGAAGACCCCCGAGGCCGGGGACGAGGCGGCAGGGCTGTGCCGGGACGGCTCTCTCGACCCGGCGAAGACGGCCGGGAAAGTGGTGGTGTGCGACCGCGGCGTCACCGCCCGGGTCAGCAAGTCCGCCGAGGTGGCACGGGCGGGCGGCGTCGGCATGGTCCTGGTCAACACCACCGACCTGGACACCGACGCGGACATCCACACCGTGCCCACCGTACATCTGAACGTCCCGGGAGCCATGACGGTCCGCGACTACGCGGCCACGCCGGGCGCCACCGTGACGCTCCAGCCAGGCGGTTCCTCTGGGGCGCCGTACCCGCAGATCGCGCCCTTCTCCTCCCGCGGCCCCTCGACCGTGAACCAGGGCGCGCTGATCAAGCCGGACATCGCCGCCCCCGGCGTAGGCGTGCTCGCCGCCGTCGCGCCGCCCAGCAACCTCGGTCACGACTTCGACTTCCTGTCGGGCACGTCGATGGCCGCCCCCCAGATATCCGGTCTTGCGGCCCTCTACTTCGGCGTCCACCCCACGTGGTCCCCGATGGCGGTGAAGTCCGCCATGATGACGACCGCCGTGGACACCAAGACCGCGTCCGGCGGTGCGAACACCGACCCGTACGAGCAGGGATCCGGTGAGGTCGATCCGGCCGCCATGCTCAACCCCGGCCTGGTGTACGACGCGTCGAACACCGACTGGCTCGGATATGAGGAAGGCCTCGGCATCGACACCGGGACCGGTACCGATCCCATCGATCCCAGCAACCTCAACTACCCGTCCATCTCCGTGGGCAAGTTGCTCGGCTCACGCACCGTCACCCGTACGCTGACCGCGGTTCGCCCGGGCGTGTACCGGGCCTCGGTGAAGCTGCCCGGCTTCCGCGCCGAGGTCACACCCGCCACGCTGCGCTTCACCCGCGCCGGCCAGACCGCGAAGGTGAGCATCAAGCTGACGCGCACCACCGCGGTCTCCGGCACGCCGGTCACGGGGTTCCTGACCTGGACCAGGAGCGGACAGGTCACGGTCCGCAGCCCGATCGCGGTGACCCCGTACGCGCTGCTGGCCCCCGACCGGGTCGTCGGCACCGGGAGCGAGGGCGGCGTCTCTTACTCCCTGACCCCGGGAACCGAGAAGGTGACACTCACCGGCTACGCCCCGGTCGCGGGCCGGCCGGTGCAGGGGGAGGTCTCCGCCGCGGCGGACGGTGAGCAGGACTTCGCGTTCACGGTGCCCGAGGGCGGCAAGGCGGGCGAGTTCTTCGTCACGACGGACAACCCCGACGCGAAGGTGGCCCTGCTGATCTGGACGGCACCGACGGACGGGCGGCCCGGGCAGATGATGGGCGACCTGAGCGCGTACGCGCACCAGGGGCGCGTCAGCCTGTCGTCCCTGCCCCCTGGCAAGTACCTCGCGTCCGTCTTCGCCTTCGACTACCTGGAGGGCACTTCCTCCACGAAGTTCACCCTCCAGTCGAACCTGGTGGGGATGGACGCCCCCACGACCGGTACCTTCACCGTGTCCCCGACGCGCCCCGCCACCGAACCGGGCGTGCCGTTCACCGCCACCGGCAAGTGGTCCGGTGTGAATACGACCGCTCCGGCCACCGCGTACGTCGGGTACCCGGACGGCACGGGCACACTGGTCAGCATCGGCGGCTGACCGGTCGGCTCCGGTGGGCCGCTCAACGGCCCGCCGGAGCTCAGGCCGTGGACCACTTGTGGTTGAGACCGCCGGAGCAAGACCACAGTTGGAGCCGGGTGCCGTTCGCCGTTCCGTTGTCGCGTACATCCGCGCACTTGTCCGCGAGACCGCTGACCAGATCGTGGCTGGAGTTCAGCACGAACCGCTGTGCGGAACAGCCATTGCAGTCCGCCAGTTCGAGGTCCGTCCCGTCGGAGGCCGAAGAGCTCGCGAGCTGAACGCACATGCCCAGTGCGCGCATGGTTCCGTCCGTGAACATCCCGAGCGTGACGCGTGGCTGAACCGTTCACCCCCGGCGCCGCTTCTGGAGCAGTCGTCTTGGCCCCGGTCGTGCCCTTCGTCGGGGCAGTGCCGTGCCTGCCGGGAGGCGCGGAGGCCTTGCTCGACGCGCCGCTCGTCGGCGAGGAGGACGTAGGGCTTCCCACGCCGGGCACGACGTGCCGGTAGCAGACGGTCGACAGCATCGGCTCGTGCAGCAGCTCGAAGGAGGCGTGCGCCCGGACCTCGTCGGCGAGCGGCGCCGCGTTGGCGAGCGTCGACTCGATCCAGGAGCTCTTGGCCACGGTCTCGTCGCCCTCGCGGCGTTCCCCGAGGTCGTCGAGATGCGCTCCACCACGGGCGAGGTCGACCTGCTGCTGAAGATCGTGGCCCGGGACATCGCGGATCTGCACCGCATCTCCGGGGAACTCCTCGCCGTGCCCGACGTCGTGCGCACCAGCACGGTGATCTCGCTGCGCGAGGAGTTGCCGCCGCGCACCCGCGCGCTGATCGAGCGAGCCGCCGACCAGTGGCTCCGGGAGGGCGGTCGGCCGAGCCAGGGCCCGAGGGTGCGTGTGGGATCCCCCCTGCATGAGTGATACACAAACCGTAGGGCTCCCCCTATGGTCCGGCCGCGAGAGCGTTCGGCATGCTGAGACCATGTCCATCAACATCGTCGTCGTAGACGACGACCCTGGGTTCCGCCGCATCGCCACGACGCTGCTGACGGCACGGGGCCTGCGTGTCGTGGCGGAGTCCCAGGACGGCGCCTCGGCCCTGGCCGCGGTGCGGGCACACCACCCCGACGGGCTGCTGCTCGATCTGCACCTGCCCGATCTGGACGGACTGACCGTGGCGCGTCGGCTGACCGAAGAGGACAACCCGCCGCGGATCGTGCTGACCTCCACCGACAAGTCGTTCTGGTCGCAGGAGGAGTTGGAGAGAGCGGGAATCAAGTCCTTCGTCGCCAAGGACAAGCTGTTCGACGCCGACCTGCGGGGCCTGTTCGCACCTTCCGCCTCCTGACGGAAGCCCCCTGGGCAGTGGCCCTCTTGCCCCTGCCCGCGTCGCTACTGTCCGAGGTAGCGCAGCACCGCAAGTACCCGTCGGTGCTGTCCGGTTGCCGCCTGGCTGAGCCCCAGCTTCATGAAGATCCCGGTCACGTGCCGCTCCACGACGGCGACGCTCACGAAGAGCTGCTCAGAGATCCCCGTGTTGGAGTGGCCTCTGCCATCAGCGCCAGGACCTCCCGCTCCTTCGGCGTCAGCGCGGCCAGCGGGTCCTCCGGACGCTTGCGCCCCAGTAGCGCCGCGATCACGTCCGGATCGAGGGCCGAGTCGCGGGCCAGGACCCGCTCGACGGCGTCGATGAGGATCTGCGGGCTGGCCACCTTCTCCTTGAGGAGATAGTCCACCCCGCTCGGGTCGTCCCCGACCAGGTCGAGCGCGTAGGAGGCGTCCAGGAACTGGGAGAGGACGATGACGGCGGTCTCCGGCCGCGCCGCGCGGATCTTCTGCGCGGCCCGCAGGCCGTCGGCCTCCAGTTCCGGCGGCATCCGGATGTCGGTGATCACCACGTCGGGGCGGTGCTCCTCGGCTGCGCGGACGAGGTCCACCGCGTTGTCGGCGGCCTCGACCACGTCGATGCCGGCCTTGCGCAGGATGGCCGCGATGCCTTCGCGCATGAACGGCTGGTCTTCACCGAGCACCGCCCGCAGTGGTTGGCTCATGGCGGCATCCTAGCCTGACCGTCGCCGGCCAGGCCCAGCAGCGCGGCTCTCCAGGCAGTCGACAGGATGACTTCGGGCAGTGTGGGGCCGTACGCCGGGTTCAGCTCGGCGGCCTTCGCCGGCACCGGCTCGCTGTGCCTGAGGGCCTCGCCCCAGCGCTGCCGGTGGCAGGCGCTCATCGACCTGAGGATGCGCTGCGTCAGGTCGCTCAGCGGATGTGTTCTCCGAGTGCGCATCAGGGTCCCGGCGACGGTCCCGCCGGCCTCGTCGGTCTCGCCCGCCAGCAAACGGTTCAGCAGTGTTGTCGGCAGGAGCTGGTCCTTCACCGACAGCGGGACGTCATGGTGGTGCAGGGCACGGCGCAGATGCGCCTCGGCCTGGGGCACCGGGAACAGGCTGCCCATCCGGGCCAGTTCCAGGCATCTGGGCGTGGGTGACCGCGTCCGGCGGTGTCCGCACCACTTCGCGGGCCAGGGTGCGGGCCTCCTCGGGTTCGCCGGTCTCCCACAGCAGCGGGACCAGCCGCGCCGCCAGCCGCATCCGCCGGGGCGTGGCGGGCAGGGCCAGTTCCATCGCACGGCGCAGATGCGCGACGCCCGACGTCAGCGCGAGGGGTGTGACCTCCCGGGCGGCCGCCTCCAGGACGCGGATTGCGCGCTCGTCGCCGGGCTCGGCCAGCTCGGCGATCTCGGCCGCGAGCGCCGCCGTGGGCATGCCCCTCCACGAGCCGTAGGCCGACCGAACGCCGGGGCATGGACAGCCGTACGGGCGGGGGCAGCGTGGCGGCGACGGCGTCACGCACCGACGGGTGCGCGAAGGTGAGGCGCTCCTGCTCGGCCCACATCAGCCCCGTCGCCAGCACCTTGCGCAGTGGGCGCAGCAGGACCGACTCCCTGCGCCCCAGCATCCGGGACAGGTGCCGGACACCGAGGCTGTCGCCCAGCACGGAGCCGGTCAGCACCAGTTCCCTGGCGTGCTGCGTCAACCGGTCGAACCGACGGGCGATGACGGCCCCGGCCAACGCGTCGTCTCCGGCCCGGACATCACCGTTCACCTCGGCCAACGCGTCCTGTCCGGCCGGGACATCGCCTTCCGCCCAGGCCAACATGTCCTGTCCAACCGGGACATCGCCTTCCGCCCCGGTCCGCGAGGCGATGACGTCGATCGCCGATGGATGGGGAAGCGTTTTTGACGTCATACGGCAGCCGGTCTGGGCCGTGGACTCCGATCACATGGTGAGCTACGCGAACCCCGTGGCTGCCGAGATGATCGGATACGTCCGTCCGACCTGCTGGGCCACGACGGTCGCCTCGCCACCGTGCCCGGGGCACCGGAGCCCGCACTCGCCGGGCCGACCGGCACCGCGCGGGGCGAGGGCACGCTCACACGTGTCGACGGTTCGCTTCTGCCGGTCGAGTGGACCCGGGTGCCGCTGCCCCGGCCGGGCGGCGCGGCCCTGTACGTCTTCCGGCCCCTCGTCGCCGAGCTGGTCCCCGACGGTCGTGGGCCCCGGGACGCGGGACCGCCGTTCCGGCTCCTCGCGCACCGGCAGGCGGAACGAGAGCGCCACTACGCCAGGACCCTCCAGCACGAAGTCCAGGAACGCATGGTCAGAGCCCTGCTCGGGCTGAACATGGCGCGGGAGGAGCTGTGCTCGGCCCCCTGCGCAGGCAATCGACCTGCTGCACAGCGCGGCACGCGACACCGAGGAGGTCCTGGCCGGCGTCCGGGAGGTCACCGACGCCCTGTGCCCCGGGGCCCTGCGCGTCGGAGGGCTGCCCGCGGCGCTCACCGCCCTCGCCCGGCGCTGTCCGGTGCCGATGACCGTCTCGAGCACCCTGACCGAACGGCTGCCCCGGCTGGTCGAGACGCACGTATATCTCCTCGTCGCGGAGGCCGTCGAGCGGGCCGTGGACCACGGCCGAGCCGCTCGCGTCCAGGTGACCGCCGACCTCGCAACGAGCCTGGTGGTCACCGTCGTCGACGACGGAGTGCCGCCCGCGGGGGTGGCTGCCGTCGATGCGGTGCGGGTGGTCCTGGTGGCGCTGCTGCCGTGGGCCTGGAGCGCGTTCGGAACACCGGGCATGCTCGTGCTGGCTGCGGCCTTGGGCCTGGCCGGGGCAGTGTTCGATCCGAATCTGGGGGCGCTGGTCCCGGACTTGGTCCGCTCGGACGAGGTGCAGGCCGTCAACGGGCTGATGGACCTGACGGGACGGATCGCCCGGGTGGCGGGCCCTGGTGCGGCCGGTGCTCTGCTCGTGCTCATTCCGCAGGCCGCGTTGTTCTGGCTGGATGCGGCCACCTTCGCCGTGTCCGCCGCGGTGCTCGCGGTCCTGGGACGGTCCGCGCGACCAGTTGCGGCTGAGTCGGTGCCGTCGGCAGAAGCAGTGCGGCTGCGGGTCCGGTCTTTGCTCCACGCGCATCCCGCCACGGGAGCAGCGATCGCGGTGCACGGCGCGGGGATCTTCGCGCAGGCCGCGGTCGTACCAGGCCACGCCGAGGATCACGGTGCCGCCGCCGTTGGGGTTGTCCTTCTCGGGTCGAAGTAGGCGCACTCCCAGTCCCAGAGCATCAGCTCGTCCGGGCGGGAGCGGAGCCGCTCGTCGGACTCCCTCAGTGACTCGATGCACCGGCGGGCCGTCGCCTCGTCGGGGCAGTAGTACGTGCAGTCGCTGCGGGCGATCACCTGTTTGTCGCCACGGCGGTCACCGTCGGCGTCCTCTCCGGTAAGGACGCGGACCCGCGTGGGAGCGTCCTGATCCAGGAACTCGTTGAGGATGGTCATGGTGGTGCTCTCCTCTCGCTCTTCGGGAGTTACCAGCCAGTGCCCGTGATCGGGTGGAGGCTGGAGCTTGAGCCGTCGCGCCGGCGGATGCCGCCGGGCGCCACGTAGCGGATGCTCAGACCGAAGCGGGCGCCCGTGCCCCGGTTGGAGTGGGAGCAATGCACCAGGCGGGTGTCCATGAGGACTCCGCTCCCGGCGGCGACCGGTACGGGCATGCCGCGGGTGTCGGGGGAGACGCGCGTGCCGAGAGCGCGGCCGCGAGCCGCGCCGGTTGCGACCTCCCGTTCGTACGGGAGGTAGCCGGCGCGCTGCGAGCCGGGCACGACGTGCAGGCAGCCAGTCGTCACGTCGGCATCGGTGAGCGCGATCCAGACGGCCACCGCGTGGAAGGGATCCAGCTCCAGTCGGTCGTTGATGCCGTCCTGGTGCCAGGGCACCTCGAAGTCGCGGCCGGGCCATTTGACGACGAGGAAGGTGTTCTCGACCGCGATGTCGGGGCCGATCAAGTCTCGGACGGCGTTGACCAGGCGGGGAGCCCGGACGAGAGTCTGAGCCCACTCCTCATCGGCATGGGGGTTGCGTACGACCTCACGCAGAGACGGTGGATCGTCACGAGTTCGGCGGCGCGAGCCCGCGCTGTGGCAGGTGACGCCCATTGGTGGAGTTGCCTGTACCCGGCGGCTCCCAGCAGGCCGTCGTCTGCAGGCGCGCTGTCAGGCGGTGCGGTTGCGTCGGATGACGGGTCGGGCATGGGTGGTCTCGCTCTCGGAGCGCGTACGGTGGCCCGCTCCGTCTCCGGCCCTCTGCCTCCCGCGCTGCGGTCCGCAGGACAGGGGGGTGGAGGCTCTTCACGGGTGGGCTGACGCTCGTCACTGGCGGCGTACCGTGTTGGCGCAATGGGTGTGGATACGTGTCGATCTCGCTGTAGCGCCTGAGGGACTGAGGTAGTCGCTCAGCGCGGAGGGCTTCTCGCACCTGATCTGCTTGTCGCAGGCTGGGCAGATCTCCGCGCCGCCCAGCTTTTCGTAGTGCTCGCACAGGGAGTCGAGGGTGCGTACGAGGCGCCGGGCATAGGCGGCGACCCCGCCGCCCGACTGCGCCAGGCGCTGACCGAGTGTCGGCCCCTGCTCCGCCACGGCGGCCATGCGCCGCCCCGCGTTGTTCCACGTTCGGCTCAAGGAGCATGGTTGGGACAGCTGGGAAGAGTTCTGCGTCCACTTCAGCGCGGCGGCACGGGAGTTGGCCGAGAGGACCGAGCGACGGCGCCTCGCCACTGCGAGCGTTGGGCGCACTACATTCGACCGTTGGGCCTCCGGAACCTGGTACGGACGGCCGAGGACAGAAGCAGCCCAAGTCCTGCAGCACCTGTTCGGGGACTCGGTCGACGACCTGTTCAGCCCCGTCCGCACCCCCGCCGAACTTCGCCAACCTCCCCATGAGGCTGCGGCGGTGATAGCCGACCGCTGGCCCTCCACGTCCCGCCTCGTCGTGCCCGTGACGGGGGCGGCCGGCATGTGGGAGTTGGCCGGGCGGGATTCCCTGGATGGCACTGCTGCGGCCGTACACATCATGACGGCCCTGCACGACGGAGGGATCGGGGACGTCCAGGTTCTCGACCATGATGGAGGACCTGGTCTGGAGCAGTTCTTACGGCCTGCCCGCCGAGGTTTCCTCATGGGAGTCGAAGAACGCCCGCATGACCATCGTCTGTACGTCCTTGACCGCATTCGGCGACGCCGAGCACGCAAACGTTCTTACCGGCTCTGACCCGAAGAACCGGCTGGAACAGCTGGCCGACTTCCTGGACATCGACTGGACCTGGGTCACCACAAGATGCCGGGACCTGGGGGAGCGGAGCGTCGCCGGTCTCGTCCGGTCCCGGAGCCGTCTGCTGACCGTCGAGGGCGTCGACGATGCCTTATCGTTCCTCGGCACGTTCGCACCCGGCCTCTGGACCCGGCGTGCAGCTCGCTTCCCGCGCCTCGACCCTGAAAGGCAGCCCGTGTCCTCTTCCTCGCCCAGGCCGAACGGCACCGTCGAAGTGATCACCCTCGGCGGAACCATCGCCATGACCCGCAGCGGATCTGAGAAGGGTGGCGTGAAGCCGAGCCTGACGGGGGCCGACCTGATCGCCGCAGTGCCGGAGTTGAGCAGCGCGGCAAGAATCACCGTCGAGGACTTCCGCCAGCTTCCGGGCGCCTCGCTGACCCCCGGGGACATCGTGGCCCTCGTCGATCACATCACCAAGGCGGAAGCCGACGGTGTCCAGGGTGTCGTGGTCACGCAGGGCACCGACACCCTTGAGGAGACTGCCTTCCTGACGGACCTGTACCACCAGGGCAGCGTCCCCGTCGTCTTCACCGGCGCCATGCGCAACCCGAGTCTGCCGGGCGCCGACGGCCCGGCGAACCTCCTCGCCGCCGTACAGACAGCCGTGGCTCCGGAAGCGCGCGGTCTTGGTGTGCTGGTGGTCCTGGGTGACGACATCCATGCCGCCGGGCAGGTGCGCAAGATGCACACCACCAGTGTTGCCGCGTTCGCGTCTCCGGGCACCGGTCCCATCGGGCAAGTTGTGGAGGGCGCTCCCCGCATTCGCAGCCAGGCGAAGCGCTACCAGGCTGTGCCCTTCCCTCACCGCGGGTACCCGCGCGTTGAGGTGGTCACCGCCACCCTCGGCAGCGACGGCGTTGTTCTCGATGCGCTCCAGGACAAAGTCGAAGGGTTCGTCATCGCCGCTTTCGGCGTCGGCCACGTCCCGGCCTCCTGGTGCGACCGCCTCGAAGCGTTGGCCGCCACCATGCCCGTCGTCCTTGCCTCCCGTATCGGGACCGGTCCGGTACTTGCAAGTACCTACGCCTTCCCCGGCTCTGAGAGCGACCTGCTCGCCCGAGGCCTGATCGGCGCCGGCGCCCTTGACTCGTTCAAGGCCCGCCTCCTGCTCAGCGCCCACCTGGCCGCCGGTAGCTCCCGCACCGAGATCGAGGCCGCGTTCGCCGCTCGCCGCTAATGCCGGGTGTCCTCGCACAAGGTCCTCACCGCCATCGAGGCGCTGGAACGCGACGCCATTCTGCGTGGGTTGATGGACCACAACTCCAACGTCCAGCGCACCGCGCGGGACCTGGGGATCTCCCGCGCCACGATGTATCGCAAGATGCGCCGCTACGGGATCACCCCACCGAGCCTGACCTGACGGGCCGCATCCGGCACGGGCGCGGAGGCTGAACCTGCCGTACGAGTGGGAGCCACTGCCTGTGGTGTGGGCCTGTTACGGACCGCGCAGAACGTGACACTGCGCAGGCCCTTGAGGTTGGGAGCACAGCGACTGGCCGGAAACAAGCGAGGTTCCTGCGCGGGCTTCACCACGGCAGAGCGGGTTCCTCGCAGGACCGTGCGGGTGATGGCCGCCACCCGCGCCGTGATCACGGCGCCCAGGGGGCTGCCGGGCTTGACCGGGCTCAATACGTCACATGGCATCAGCCGGTCCTCGCACCGGGCGTCGGGGCCAGAGAGTGACCCACCCGGGTTGGCGGACGCCCCAGATCTCCTCCAACTGCGCGAACCAGGCCTCGGCGGCGTTCGCGGTGACAGTGGTGTCGATCTTCCGGAATTTTCTGGCGATCTACGGCCAGTGCTTGATGGAAGCGTACTTGAGGCTGTTGCGGACCATGTGCACCACGCAGACTGAATCTCCCGCCGGCGCCCAGATGCTGCTGATGGAGTTCGGCAGGCCCTTCAGCCCGTCGCAGCAGGCGATCAGCACGTCCGGGATACCGCGGTTCTTCAGCTCGGCCGGCGAGGGCGTCCGCTGCTTGGCGCCCTCGCCGACGGAACCCACCTCCTTGCCGGGCATGCCGAAGACCGCCCGGCGCACCTGGGCGGTCTTCACGCGTTCGGTCCGCCGTTTCGGTCAGACGTCGGTGCCGGCGGAAGGCCGTCGTCCAGGACGATGTGGATCCGAGGCCTCGCGTGCCCTTGCGCTGCGCCAGGCCACGGAACCGCGGCTGCGCACTGCTCCCGAGCAGTCGGCACACGTCCTGGGTCATGAGCGGCTCGTCGGCCGAGCGGACGACGTCGAAAACCTTCCGGTACTCCTCGGGCAGAGCCTTCTCGTCCATGTCCTTCTCCCGGTGCGGCACCAGCAGCACCGCCCGGCCCGCGGGCCTGCCCGGCAGCCGCCTCCGCGTGCAGCCTGGCCGGCACCCGCTCCGCGACCACGAGTTCCTCCTGCTAGGCCGGGACCGCCTCCAGCTCCTTGGCCATGCCTTGGGCCGGGCGGGTTCAGCCCTTGGGCAGGGCGTAGGTCCGCGCCGCGGGCACCTCATGGGCCGGTTCGACGTTCGTGAGGCCGCCGGGGGCCGTCTTCGCCGGCTTGTGGATGAAGGACTGGTACGTCGCCGGCTTGGTGCGGTCCGAGAAGTTCAGCGGCACGCCGAGCACGGTGAGACGGGACTGCTTGCGGTGGGCAGCGGCTATGCCCTCGCGCGTCAGGTCCTTCGCCTTGCAGGCCGCCTTGAGGTCCTCGCCGAGGACGCTGATCGCGTTCCAGCCGCTGACGACACCCGGGTCGAGCAGGTCCTTCGGGTACTTCGCCTTGTAGTCCTTGGCGAGCTTCTGCATGGCGGGGTTGTCGGCGAACGCCGGGGCGGGGCTCACCACTTGGAGCATCTTCTAAAGGGCGGGTCCGACCGGGGTCGCCATCAGCTGCGGGGCGAAGCCCGGCGAGCTGGTGAGGACCGGGACGGTGAAGCCCGCGGCGGCGGCGGTGCCGACCAGGGCGGCCGTCTGACGCGGACCGGCGCTGATCAGGATCGCCTTGACGCCGGCCTGCTTGAGCGCGGTGACCTGGGCGGTCAGGTCCTGGTCGGTGGGCTTGATCTTCTGCCCGACGACCTTCAGCTTCGCCTTCTTCGCCGCGTACTTGGCACCGGCGAGCGCGTTCTCGCCGTACTCACCCTCGAAGTAGACGTGGCCGATCTTGTCGCCCGCCTTCAGCTTGGCCGTACGCACGACGTGGTCGACGCCGTTGATCATGTCGATGTCGTAGGTGGAGCCGACCACCTGGACGTACTCGCCGCCCAGCAGGGTGGAGGCCCAGGCCATCGGGAACGTGAGCAGGTGCTTGGACTCGAGCTCCTGCGACAGCGAGGACACCACCGGGGAGCCGACCATCTGGGACACGGCGGCCACGTTCGGCTCGGTCTCGGTGAACGCGGACACCGCCTTCTGGACGTCGTAGCCGTGGTCCTTGACGGTGATCCTGACGGTCCGGCCGCAGATGCCGCCGGAGGCGTTGAGCTGGTCGGCGTACAGCTGCTGGGCGTTGACGATGCTCTTGCCGAGCGAGGCGTACGGGCCGGTGAGGTCGGTGAGCGCGCCCAGGGTGATGGTCTTCTCCGTCACTCCGGGGCCGGTCTTGATGCCGTCGCTGCCGGCGCTGTTCGCGTCGGTACCGCTCTTGGTGCTGCAGGCCGTGGCGCTCAGGGCGAGTGCGGCGATGACGGCTGCGGCCGGGGCAACTCGGGTGCTTCTCACGGGGTGTGCTCCTTCGGGGCTGTGCGGGTGCGCAGAGGGAAACGCCGGGTGCGGGGGGAGTCGTCGCCCTTGCGGCGCGGCCGTCTGTGGGCCAGTCCGGCCAGGCCGCCGGGGGCGAAGATCAGAACGAGGACGATCGCGGTGCCGTAGAGGTAGCGAGCCGCGTCGCCCGGGGACACGCCGGATCCTGTGGTGCCGGGAGGGGTGAGCAGGGGCAGGTCGTCGGCGTACTTGGTGAGCAGGTGGGGGATCAGGGCGACGAAGACGGCGCCGCAGGCCGCGCCGCCCACCGAGCCGAGGCCGCCGATGACGATCATCGCGAGGTAGTCGATGGACAGCAGCAGGCCGAAGTGGTCGGGGACGACGCGCTTGAACACCAGGGCCAGCAGGGCGCCCGCGGCACCCGCGTACAT
This sequence comes from Streptomyces sp. KR55, assembly GCF_052245645.1. NCBI lineage: Bacteria > Bacillati > Actinomycetota > Actinomycetes > Kitasatosporales > Streptomycetaceae > Streptomyces > Streptomyces sp. KR55. The sequence continues at coordinate 36,112 of NZ_JBQQCE010000012.1, forward strand.
GGAGGAGACGATGAACGCGGAGGCGCGGTAGCGGGTGAGATGGACTCCCATCACGGCGGCGGCGACCTCGCTGTCGCGTACGGCGCCGAGGGCGCGGCCGGGGCGTCCGCGCAGGATGTTGCGGGCGGCGAGCCAGGCCACGGCCATCAGGGTCAGGCCGACGTACCACAGGCGCTCCAGCCCCCCGAAGGGGACGCCGAGGACGACGAGCCCGTCGGGGGAGGTGTCGGTGAAGGAGAAGCCGAGGATGTCCAGCGGCGGTACGGAACGGCCGTTGAAGCCGCCGGTGACATGCGGGGCGTTGAGCATCATGTGATGGCCGAGGAAGACCAGGGCGAGGGTGGCGATGCCCAGGTACATGCCGCGCAGCCGACCGGAGATGGGGCTGAACAGGCCGCCTGCCGCGCCGGCGAGCACGATCGCAAGCACGAAGGCGAGGACCGGCGGGAGCCCGAGGCCGTACAGGCTGCTGGAACCGGTGCCGGACGGCTCGGCCGCCAGCCACACATAGCCGTACGCGCCGACGGCGAGGAAGAAGGCGTGGCCGAGGGAGAGCTGTCCCGTCGTCCCGGAGAGCAGGTTCAGCCCGATGGCGCCGATGACGGCGGCCATCGCGAACAGACCCGTCTGGAGCCAGAACGAGGTGACGTAGAAGGGGAGGGCGAGCAGGACCAGTACGCCGGCGGCCAGAGCGGCCGCGCGCCGCCCGCGGGGGACGAGCCTGCCGGACCACCGGGCCTGGACGGACGGGGAATCGGCGGGCGCGGGGGCGGGAGCCGCCACAGTGTCGACGGTGCCAGTGGTGTCACGGGCGCCAGTGGTGTCGCGGGTGTCAGACACGGGTCAGCTCCTTCGATCCGAAGAGACCGGTGGGCCGGACCAGGAGCACGAGCACCATCACGAGGTAGGGGGCCACATCGGAGAATCCGGCGCCGAGGACGCTCAGTTCGTTCTGGTAGCCGGCGGCCATCGCCGCGGTCAGGCCGATCACCAGACTTCCGATGAGCGCGCCGGCGGCCGAGTCCATGCCGCCGAGGATCGCCGCGGGGAAGGCGCTCAGGGCGATCTGACTGGTCGTACGGTCGAGTCCCGGCGCGGGGAACGCGGCGAGGAACACGGCGGCGAGCGCGGCCAGCGCCCCGGCGACGCACCAGGCGATGAGCCGTACGCGGTTCAGCCGTATCCCCATCAGGGCCGCGGCTTCCGGGTCGGCGGCGGCGGACCGCATGGACAGGCCCCAGCGGGACCAGCGGAAGGCGGCGAAGAACGCGCCGATGACGATGACCGCGACGACGATGCTCGCGATCCGGGCGTCGGCGACGGTGATGCTGCCGAGCCGGGTCACATCGGCGCCCCAGGGGTCGCCCATGGTGAGGTAGTCGGCGCCGACCTGCCGGTTGAGTTCGGTGCTGAGCAGGACGTCCACGCCGATGGTGAGGATGGTCAGCGTGTGGATCTCCGCGCCGCGCAGGCCGCGGGTGGCCAGCAGTTGGACGAGTCCGGCGAGGGCCGCGGCGAGCGTGGCGCCGACGAGGACGGCGGGGATGAAGCCGATGGCGTCGTGGAGGCGGGCCGTGACATAGCCGCCGAAGAGCAGCAGGGAGCCGTGCGCGAAGTTCATGACGCCGGACGCCTTGAAGATCACGACGAAGCCCAGGGCTATCAGCGCGTAGACGGAGCCGAGCGCCAGTCCGTTGAGGATGGTTTCGGTGAGCTTGATCATGATGCTTCCTCCGAGTCGCGCTCGGTGTCCGGGACGGTGGCCTCGGCGGTGTCCGTGCCGGTGTCCGTGTCCGTGGCAGATTCCGGTTCCGGCTCGGTGTCCTGGACCGGGGTGCCGAGATACGCGCTGATGACCGCCGGGTCGTTCTGGATGCGCTCGGGCGGCCCGTCCGCGATGAGGCGGCCGAAGTCGAGCACGGTCACCGAGTCGGCGATCCGCATGATCAGCCCCATGTCGTGCTCGACGATGAGGATCGAGATGTTCAGGGCGTCACGCACCCGGGCGATCGTCTCGGCCATTGCCGAGCGCTCGGTGGGGTGCATGCCGGCGACGGGCTCGTCGAGCAGCAGCAGTCTGGGCTCCATGCAGAGCGCACGTGCCATCTCCACCCGCTTGCGGTCGCCGTACGCGAGCCCGCCGACCGGCTTGTCGAACGCCGGGCCTAGGCCCAGGAAGTCGGCGATCTCGGCCGCGCGCTCCCGGTGGCGGCGCTGCTCGCGCACCGTATGGGGCAGCCGCAGCGCGCTCGCCGTGAAGCCTGCCCGGGTCAGCCGGTGGCGGCCGAGCATGAGGTTGTCGGCGACGGTCCCGTGGGTGAGCACGATGTTCTGGAAGGTGCGGGCCACGCCGAGCTGAGCGATGCGGTGCGGTGCGAGGCGGGTGAGGTCCTTGTCCGCGTACCGGACGGCTCCGGCGGTGGCGCGGTAGACGCCCGAGATGACGTTGAAGCAGGTCGACTTGCCCGCGCCGTTGGGGCCGATGAGCGCGTGGATCGTGCCGGGCGCGACCGTGAAGGACAGGTCGTCGAGGGCGACCAGGCCGGAGAAGCGCACGGTCAGGTTCTCGACCGTGAGGGCCGGGACCGGGCCGGGTCCTCTGTCCGGTCGGGGGGTCGTGGCGGCCTCGGGGGTCGTGGCCGTCGTGCCGATGCTCATCCGTGCCACCTGCCAAGCTCGGTCAGTCCCGGTCCCGTCACGGACGGAGCGCTCGCGGCCGTCGCGTACGCGGCGTCGCCGTCCGCGTCGGGCGCGTCGCAGCCGGTCTCGTACGTCTCGCCCAGGTACAGCCGTCGCACCTCGTCCGCCGCGGCGAGGTCGGCCGATGCCCCCTCCAGCCGCACCTGGCCGACGTCCAGCACCGACGCGCGGTCGGACAGCTCCAGGGCCATAGCGGCGTTCTGCTCGACGAGGAGGATCGAGGTCCCCTGGGCGTTGATCTGACGGATGATCTCCGCGATGCGCTGGACCATCAGCGGCGCGAGCCCCAGCGAGGGCTCGTCGAGGAGCAGCAGCCGCGGCGCCGCCATCAGCGCGCGGCCCATCGCGAGCATCTGCTGCTCGCCGCCGGACATCAGCCCGGCGGCCTGCCGCCGCCGCTCGGCCAGCACCGGGAACTGCGCGAAGACGCGCTCGCGGGCCGCCCGCAGCTCGGCGCGGGAGCGGCATGCCGACCCCAGGAACCCGGCCCGGAGGTTGTCCTCCACCGAAAGGGCGCCGAAGATCCGCCGGCCCTCGGGCACCTGCACCACCCCGGTGGCCACGGACCGCGCGGCGTCGCCGCTCAGCCGTACGCCGTCGAAGTGCACCGTGCCGCGCTCGACCGTGCCGCGGTGCAGTGCGAGGGTCCCCGAGACCGCACGGAGCAGCGTGGACTTTCCCGCTCCGTTGGAGCCGAGTACGGCCACGATCCGGCCCTGCGGTACGGTCAGCGACACCCCGTGGAGCGCCTGCACGGACCGTCCGTAGCTGACGTGCAGATCGCTGACCCGAAGGGTCCCCGCCTCGGTCTCTGCCTCGGTCTCTGGTGGGCTCATCAGGGCGTTCTCCTTGCTCATCGTGGAGCGAGCGCGTGCCGGGCGCCGGACTGGAGCGCTACGAGAGCACGGTGGTAGCGGGGCGTCCATGGACTGGGAGCGAGCCGCTGTCAGCTCCCAGCCGGGGCGTGATCCGCTTGTGAGGGGGCACAATCCGTACCTCCTGCTGTGCGTGGATCATCACGATTTGACGGACGTTTCGCTTCAGGGGATGACCGACTGCTTAGCATGTGGATTCCTTGGGGTGCGCTCCATGGCACACGCCGATCGCCGGCCGGTGGAGCCACCCACCTGCGACCCGCGCAGCGCAAGACATGGCGACCCGCCGTGGTGTTCTCGCACGCCCCGTCCGTCTGGAGGGTCCATGCACACCAGTTCCGTCCGTGGCGCGGTCCGCCCCCGCGTCACCACCGCCACCACCACCGCCGGTCCGCGGCCTGGTGCCGCCGCCGTCGGTCCACCCCCTGGCGCCACCGCCGTCGGCTCGCCGCCGCCCCTGCCCGAGCCCGCCGACGAGCCCTCGCCGCACCAGCTCTTCGACCACGCCTGCCGGCGCCTGCTCGGGCGCGGCCGGGCCTTCAGCGACACCGTGGTGGACCGGATCCGCACCGAGGTGCCGTACTACGTCGACCCGGTGCTCGCACCGCCCGACCTGCCGCAGTCCGTGTACAAGGGCGTACGCATCACCCTGGCGGCCGCCCTCGACCCGGGCCGGATCGTGGACGTCGAGCGCTACACCCGTGAGCTCGGCATCCGCCGGGCCGAGGAGAGCCGCCCCCTCGACGAGGTGCTGCACGCCTTCCGGGTAGCCGGATCGGAGGTCTGGAGCGGGATCATCGGCGCCGTGGAGCGGGACGGCCTCGGCGACCAGCGCCACCTTGTGCGCGTGGCCGAGCTGGTGTGGAAGAGCAACGACCGCGACTGCGTCCTGCTGGCCGACGCCTACCGCCAGGTCGCCAAGGGTGTGGCCAGCCGCCACAACGAGCGCGTGCGCCTGATCCTCGCCGCCGTGCTGGAGAGCCGCAACGACCCGGCGTTCATCCGGGACGCGGCGTCGATCCTCAACCTGCCGCCCGACGGACGCTTCGCGGTCGCGGAGATACGGGCCACGCCGCCCTTCGGCCGCACGCCCGACGCCGTCCCGGAGATCCGCGGCATGCGCGTCCTGCGCCACACCGGGGGCCGGCGCGATGTGCTCGTCGCCCATCTCGGCGACCGCCCGCTCGGCGCGCTTGTCTCCGCCCTCGACGCCGGTCCCGGCATGCGCATCGGCGTCAGCCCGGTCGTCCAGGGTCTGGAGAACCTGCCCCGGGCGCGGGACATGGCCGGACTCGCCCTGCGCACCTGCCGGGGAGACGGCGAGGTCGCCCGGCTCGACGCCCGTCTGCCCGACGGTCTGCTCATCTCACGGCCCGACCTGTCCGCCGAACTCGCCCTGCGGGTGCTCCGGCCGCTGTACGACCTGGAGCCCGCCGACCGCGAAACGCTGATCGACACGCTCGGGGTGTGGATCGAGAAGGGCGGCTCGGCGGTCCAGGCGGCCCGGCACATGCTGTGCCACCGCAACACGGTGCTGAACCGGCTGCGCCGCTTCGAGCAGATCACAGGGCTCGAACTGTCCCGCCCCCGCGACCTCGTACGGCTCACGCTCGCGTTCGACGCACTCCAACTGCTCGGGCCTGCGGCCGTCCTCGGCGGCGCGGACGCCTGGGATCGCGACGTGGACGGCTGAGGCCGCAGGTTGCGACGTATGTCCACCGCGAGCACGCGATGCGTGCCCCGGCTCGGGCCGCCGCGCATGCCCGTCACCTCTCCCAGCGGCCGTACCGCCGTGGCCGGTTTCCTTCCCGCGGGTGGCTGAATGGGCATCAGCACAGTCACCTCCCTCCGGCGTTGGGAGCGGACAACGGCGTGCCCGAAGCGCATGGACTGACTGGTCGGTACGTGCTCTGGTGAGCCCGCATCAGGGGCAATGCCGTCAGGGGCAATGCCCGCGCAAGGCATCGCCCGAGCCAGGCGATGCGCGCATCCCTGCCCGCCAGGAGAGCTCCATGGCCCATCAGCACGCCCATCCGCACACCCCCCAGCACCATCAAAGACCTCGGCCCCACCCGCCCGGCAGATTCTTCGCGCTCGTCAACGGACTGACCTTCGCGGTCCACCTCCTGCTCGCCTGCACCGCCGAGGACCTGCTGGCCACGCGAGTCGCCGGACAGATCACCCTCGGCGTCGTCGCACTCCTCGCCCAGGGTTCGCTCCTGCTGTGGACGGCGGCGCGCTACGACCGCGCCCCCTACGGCGATGCCCCTTACGACGAGACCCCCTACGGCGAGGCCTCGTACGAGCCGCAGGGGGAGCGCTGATGCTTCCTCAGATGCTGCTCGCCGCAGGGGCACCCGGCACCCTCGACCTGGACACGGACACCCGCTCCTGGGTCCTCGTCGGCTTTCTGACGTTCATCGTCCCGATGCTGCTCATCTGTGTGCTCAACGGCCCCGAGCGCGACCGGGTCAACGACTTCTACACCGCGGGCCGCAGGCTGCGCCCCGTGCAGGGCGCCATCGTCCTCTCCGGCGTCTATCTCTCCGCCGCGACCGTGCTCGGTACGACGGGAACCGTCGCGGTCTTCGGCTTCGACGGCCTGTTCGCCGCCCTGTGCACCGTGCTGTCGCTCGGCGTCCTGCTCCTGCTGGCGGGCCCGCTGCGCGAGCGCGGCAGCTACACCCTCGGCGACACCTTCGCCCTGCGCGCCCCGGGGCCCGCCGTGCGGATCGCGGCCGCCGTCGTCACGCTGAGCGCCTGTATCCCGTATCTGATCGTCCAGCTCTCCGGCGCGGGCCGGACCACCGCCATGCTGCTCGGCCTTTCCGGGCCGGGCGCCGAACAGACCGTCATCGTCATGATCGGCACGCTCGTCGTCTGCGCCACGGCCTTCGGCGGGATGCGAGGCATGATCGCGCTCCAGATAATCAAGACAGTGTTCCTGCTCGCCATGGCGCTCGCCGTGGCCGCGGTGCTGCTCCACCGCTTCCACTGGAGCGCCGACTCCCTCATCGACACCGCCGCTCGGGGCAGCGGCCGACCCGAGGGCTATATGCGTCCCGGCCTGCGCTTCGCCGCCGGCGGCCCGGTCGAGAGCACGCTCGACTTCATCGGCCTGATGATCACCGTGGTGCTGGGCGTGGCGTGCCTGCCCCATGTCGCCACCCAGCTCAACACCGCGCCCGACCCGGCCGCCGCCCGACGTACGGTCCGCCACACCATCGGGATCGTCGGCGCCGTCTGCCTCGTCACCACCGTGATGGGCTTCGGTGCCGCGGCGGTGATCGGTGCCCCGAAGATTCTCGCCGCCGATCCCGGAGCCACCAGCAGCCTGCTGATGCTCACCGGCGATCTGGCGGGAGGATCGTCGGCGCAGACGGGCGAGGCATGGCTCGTCGTGCTGGTCGCCTGCGCGGTGTTCCTCACGACCCTTGCGGTTGTCGCGAGCGTGACCCTGGCGGCGGCGGGCGCGGTCGCCCACGATCTCGTCACCAACGTGGTGCGCCGCGGGCGTACCACCGAGGGCCGGGAGGTGGCCGCGGCCCGTATCGCGTCCGCCCTGGTCGGGGTGCTGAGCATCTGCTGCGCAGTGTGGGTCCAGGGCTGGAACATGGGCTTCCTGTCCACGCTCTCCCTGGCGGTGGCGGCCTCCTGCCTGCTCCCGGCGCTGGTGTACGCGTTGTTCTGGCGCGGCTTCACACGCCGGGGACTGCTGTGGACGCTGTACGGCGGCCTGGGCTCCGCGATCGGACTCCAGGTGTGCAGCCCCGTCTTCTCGGGCAACCCGATGGCGCTGGTGCCCGAGTGGCACATCGACTGGTTCCCGCTCCAGACAGTCGCCCTGGTGTCGCTGCCCGTCGCGTTCCTGCTCGGCTGGCTCGGCAGCGTGACGGGACAGCGGCATACGGCCCCGGTGGCGGAGGCGCCGGTCAAGCCTGACGCACTGACGCACTGACGCACGAAGGCGGCGGCCGGCGGAGCGCCCTCACACGCTCCACTGACCGCCGCTTCCACGGCAAGCCGAGTAAGGGAGTCAATTGCTACGTCTGTGCGCCGAAGAGGCCGTATCGGGCCGCGGATCACCCCCGAGCATCTGGGTGCCGGAGGCGGGCATGCTCGAATGCCTCGGCGTCTTCCTGTCCGACCGGGTGTTCGGCGAGTACCGACGAGACCTGCTCACCGAAACCCTGGACCAGATGGTGCCCTTGCCGAAAACCTCATCCGTGCAGGTGCGAGGCGGTATGCGGGTTTCGCGGGCCCCGGCCCTCGGGTGCTCGGGCCAGGGCTCTGGTGCGGTTGCTGAGGGGCGCGGCAACATGATCGATCGTGCTGTTGCGACTGGCCTACCTGGGTGTGGCGAACGCGTTCGCCATGCTGCGCTTGCTGCCGATGAGTGACCGGGACAAGGACGTGGAAATCCTGGCGCTGCGTCATCAGATCACGGTGCTGGAGCGGCAACTGGGCGGGGACAGGCCGCGGTTCGGCCCGGTCGATCGGGCGTTCCTGGCGGCGTTGCTGCACCAGCTCCCCCGGGACGTGCTGCGCAGGGTTCGGCTGCTGGTGCGCCCCGACACGGTTCTGCGACGGCACCGCGACATGGTCGCACGTCGCCACGCGGCCAAGTCTCGGCCGAAGCGCTCGGGCCGGCCACTCGATCCGCGCCCTGGTGCTGCGCCTGGCACGCGAAAATCCCAACTGGGGCTACAGGAGGGTGCACGGCGAGTTGCTCGTGCTGGGGATCAAGGTGGCCGCCTCCACGGTCTGGGAGATCTTGAAGGAGGCGGGGATCGACCCGGCGCCCGAACGAAGCTCCAGCACGTGGGCCGACTTCCTGCGCTCCCAGGCCGATGCCCTGCTGGCGTGCGACTTCTTCGAGACGGTCACCCTGACCGGGGCGCGGCTGTACGTGTTCGTGGTGATCGAGCACGCCAACCGCCGGATCCGGATCCTGGGCGCGACCGCGCACCCGTCCGCGGCCTGGGTGGTCCAGGCCGCGAAGAATCTCGTCATGGGCCTGGAGGACGCGGGTTGCCGGGCAAGGTTCTTGATCCGGGACAGGGATGGGAAGTTCCCTGAGCTGTTCGATGCCGTCTTGAAGGACGCGGGGATCGAGGCTGTGCTCAGCGGCGTACAGCTGCCGCGAATGAACTCGATTATGGAGAGGTGGGTGCAGACGTGTCGGCGTGAGCTGCTGGACCGCACGTTGATCTGGAACCAGCACCACCTCCACCACGTCCTGCGGGAGTTCGAGCGGTTCTACAACTCCCATCGGCCGCATCAGGGCATCGCGAACGCCCGGCCGCTGCACCCCTGCCCCAGGCGATCACCGATCCAGGGCAGATCGCCCGCCTCGACATCCGTAGGCATGAACGCCTGGGCGGCATCCTCCACGAGTACGAGCATGCCGCGTGACTTGGGCGGACGAGGTTTCCGGCAAGGGCAACGGTGTCGGGCGTGAGGTGCAGGCGGAGGACGGGCGGTGTGGCAAGACCTTGGTCGTCTGCCGCGCCTGTCACGAGGGCGGCATCCACTACAGCGGACGCTCTTGCCGGCAGAACGCACAGGAGGAGGGGGCACCGGAGAGGCGGATGCGGTCATAGACCGCATGTCCGGTTCGGCGGCGGGCCGTCGGAACGGCTCGCCTGGCTGCTGGCGCCGGGTGAGTACGCCATCCCGATCCCAGGCATCAAGATCCCTAAGTGCCTCCCCGGCAACGCGGGCGCCGCACACGTACAGCTGAGCGAGTGGACCTGGCCGAACTCGACGCACTGACCACCCCCTAAAGCAGCCGCTACTGCCCGGGCCTTGCCGCACCACACTCAACGACCCCAAGACCCCAAAGTCACCGGTATGACTCTGTTGGTGATGTTGGCCCCGGGCCGCTGCATGAGATCCAGACGCGAAACCGGCTCGACCAGCAGACCGAGCAATGGCGGCGCAGTTACGCGATCCGCGCCGGCATCGAGGCCACCCTCTCGCAGAACGTCCGGGCCCACGGGCTGCGACGTTCCCGCTACCGCGGCCTGGCCCGCACCCACAGCACGTCCTCACCGCGATGGCCTGCAACGTCGCCCGCGTCGCCGACTGGATCGACACCGCACCCAGAACACGACGCCGGGCCACGCACTTCCGCACCCTGTGCACCGCCGCCGCATGACCCCGCCAACATCACCAACAGAGTCACGGTATTGCGCCTATGCGTCCTTGTGGGCCTTGAGTTTGCGCCACACCGCGCCGAGGGCTTCCAGCTCCTGCTGGTCGAGGACATCCGTGAACACGGGGGCCAGGCAGGCGCGCCGGGTCGCGTCGGCCTCCTCGAACAGGCGGCGGCCCTCTGGGGTGAGGGTGACCTCGACGGAGCGTGCGTCCGTGCTGGACGGGGTACGGGTGACCACTCCGCGTGCCTGGAGGGTGTCCAGGACGCGGGAGACCTGGCTGCGGCTGAGCATCGTGCTGTTGCCGAGCACCGAGGCGGCGACCGGTTCGGGGCTGCTGGCCAGCCACAGCAGCACCTCGAACCAGGAGACGGGCAGGTCGTGGGCCTTGGTCAGGGCGCGGTCGACGCGTTCGGTGAGTACGGTTCCGGCCCACACCAGACCGTAGAACGCGTAGTCGGCCTCGGACATCTCCACCGGGGTGAGCTTCCTCGTCGCCATGGGCCGATCATAGCCGCTTGCGTGTATGCACACACAATTCCTATGGTGTGTGTGCACGCACTTAAATACTCCGACAAGGGAGCCCTGACATGACCTCCAAGGTTGTTCTGATCACCGGTACCTCCTCCGGTATCGGCCTGGCCGCCGCTGTCGCCGCCGCCCGGGCCGGCTGGCGCACCATCGCCACTCTGCGCGACCCCAGCCGCGCCGAGGCTCTGCGCAAGGCCGCCGCGCAGGCCGGGGTCGACCTTGACATCCGGCAGCTCGATGTCACCGACGAAAGCTCCGTCTCAACAGCTGTCGACGGCGTGATGGCCGACTACGGCCGGCTGGACGCCGTGATCAACAATGCGGGGGCCGGACACCTCGGCACGCTGGAGAACGACTCCGTCGCCGATGTGCGCCAGGTCATGGAGGTCAACTTCTTCGGCGTCCTCAACGTCTCGAAGGCCGCCTTTGCCCACCTGCGGTCCTCCGGCGGCCGACTGATCACCGTCACCAGTGTCGGCGGCGTCGTCGGCCAGCCCTTCAACGAGGCGTACTGCGCCGCCAAGTTCGCTGTCGAGGGCTACATGGAGAGCCTGGCTCCGGTGGCAGCCTCCGTCGGCGTGACCGTGTCCGTGGTCGAACCCGGAGGCGTGGCCACCGAGTTCGTCAACAACATCGGTCTGGATCTGGAAGCCGAGATCGCCGCCGCCGGACCCTACGCCCCAGCTCTCAAGGCGTACATTGACCGCACCGTTCCCCGCATGTCCACCGAGTCGCAGACTGCGGCCGAAGCTGCCGAGTCAGTGCTGGAGGCGCTCACCGCGGACCGTCCCGCGTTCCGCCTGCAGACCTCCCAGTGGGCCCGTGACTTCACCAGCACCAAGCTCACCGACCTCGACGGCTCGACCGTCCTCGCGGCCACCGGCAGCTGGATCGCCTGACCCGGCGGGCGGGGCGCCGGAGCGGGCCCAGTGAGTGCTTCGTTGTGGCCCCTGTCGGTGGATGGCCTGTTGCTCCTTGGTGGCGAGGGGCAGCGACTGGCCGGTCAGCAGCGGATGGCGCCGCGTTCCCGGTGCCATGGTCCGACTACGCCCAGGGCGCGGCCATGGGGATGGAGTACTACAAGTCCGTGGTGAGGACGCTGGGGCAGAAGGCGACCGACGCATTCGTCCGCCTCTACGTCTCGCCGGGCACTGACCACCGCTGCGGCGGAACCATCGACCCCAGTGCCCTTGATGGCGACGGCAAGACGGCCTACGGCGTCGGCACCAGCGCCGGAACCGCAAACGGTGTGCCACGCAACGTCGACTGGTTCGGCGTCCTCGAAGACTGGAGCTTCCACGGCAAGGCGCCGGGCAGCGCGATCGTGGCAACCGCCAACAACTATGCGCCGCCCTTCCAGGTACTCGCCACCAAGCCGATCTGCATCTACCCGCAGTACCCCCGCTACACCACCGGTGACGCAGCCTCGGCGAACAGCTATCGCTGTGTGGGCCATCGGTGATCCTCCACGTGCCGCAGGGCCAGAGCCCGGTCAGCAATCTCGCCGAGTTCCTGCAACCGGCTCGAGCACAACAAAGCCGTGGCCACGTGCACTGACGCGGGTCCGTGCGACGATCCTGCAGCCTCACCAACAACCGGCTGCAGGAACGGTGTCGTCCGGCGGGATCA
>NZ_JBQQCE010000120.1:0-22424 GCF_052245645.1 Streptomyces sp. KR55
GCCTTGAGCTCGCCGTAACACAGCTTGCGCAGCTCACGGACGGACGCCTTGAGCCCGAAGTGCTCGAAGCCGGTGGCGGACACCCAGTTGGCCGCCTCGTTGATCGCGAGCAGGGTGCGCTCAAGCGCCGGTGCCTGCGTGGCATCCGGCACGAGCTTGACCTGCCGCACGATCTTCACAGATCTCACCATAGGATCTTTGTCGCCTCGATAGGGGCAAAATCCTGACATCCGCAGGGGTCGTAGCGTCGTCCACTCCCTCCACCCGCACTTGGTCTTCACACCGAAGTGCCGGCGCGGCCCGTTCACCGACGAGATCCAGCGCTGCGAGGAGATCATGCGTGACGTGTGCGCCGACTTCGGCACCGAGCTGCGTGAGTTCAACGGCGAGAGCGATCACGTGCATCTCCTTGTGCACTACCCGCCCAAGGTCGCGCTGTCGCGGCTGGTCGGCTCGCTTAAGAACCCCTAACAAAGTGACAGGTTCTTCAGTCGTCGCCAGCAGATGATGCCGCAGGCCAGGCTGAGGAAGGCTTCGTGGATGTCGTCGCGGATCTCCCAGCGAATGCGTAACCGGCGGAACCAGTGCAGCAGTGCGAAGCTCTGCTCAACCACCCATCGGTGCACGCCCAGCCCCGATCCGTGTTGGGTGCCGCGCCGTGCGATGACCGGGGTGCTTCCGGCGGCCCGGACCTGCTTGCGGTACTTGTCGTGGTCGTATCCGCGTTCGGCGTAAATGGTGTCCGGCCGTCGGCGGGGCCGTCCGCGTCGGCCCCGCACCGGCGGGACGGCCTCGATCAAGGGCATGAGCTGGGTGACGTCATTGCGGTTTCCGCCGGTCAGTGACACCGCCAGTGGAATGCCGTGCGCTTCGGTGATCAGATGGTGCTTCGAGCCTGTCCGGGCACGGTCGACCGGGCTCGGTCCGGTTTTGGGCCGCCCTTCAGGGCCCGGACATGGGAGCCGTCGATCACCGCCCTGGACCAGTCCAGCGCGCCGGCGGCGTGCAACTCGGCCAGCAGCGACTCGTGCAGACGCTGCCAGACTCCCGCGTCGTTCCAGTCGCGAAGGCGTCGCCAGCAGGTCATCCCCGAGCCGAAGCCCAGTTCCTGGGGCAGGAACTCCCACGGAATGCCGGTGTAGAGCACAAACAGGATGCCGGACAGGACCTTGCGGTCATCCAGACGCTTGCGGCCGGGCTGCCGTTGGGATCAGTTGCCGCGGTAGTTCTGCGGCCTACAGGAGTCCGCGGCCTTGCCGACGGCCGAGATGAGCCCGGGGACAAACTTGGGGTCATCTTCGTCGTCATAGGTGAGGTCGGTGCGCAGGGCCAGCGCGGCGATCACGTAGCGGTGCCTCACCTGGATGTTCGACCAGTGAGAACATTGGTGCCACTCGACGCCACCAGCGCGGGGGTTGTGGCCGGCCCCGGTCTGAGTGCGCCAGATGGTGAGGCGCCATCGCGCTTCGCCGTTCAGGTAGGTGTTCATGTCGTTGGACGCCTCCGCGTCGGGGAACGGGAAGACCTGGACGGAGACCAGGACGGGTCCTCAGGCGTGGCGTGGGGGCCAGGTTGCTCCAGATAAACCCCGGTCGTCACCTGTAGGCAGTCCGGTTCATCACCGATAAGAGCGCCTTCCTGGACCGGATCCCTCAACTCCTCGTCCCCGGCGGGGCCTTCTGGGTGGTCACCGAGCTTGCCGCACGGCGGGCCGACGACGATCCCCTCAAGAGCCTGGGCATCACCCCATCCGACGTCGAACTCCTCACCTCCCGCTGGTCCACCGTGACGGCCGTAGACCTCGACCGGCCGTCCTGCTTCGCCCTGCACCCGTGACCCCACTCGATCGGAGAAGACCACTTTGAGCAGCGAGCATGCTGGTAGTTCCGGCTATCGGAACTTGCGGAATGGGCAATGTGGGCGCCGGAAAGACGCCACCTTGGACTAAAAGAGCGTTTTGTTCCGGAGAACATGTTTGGTTCGAAGTAGCCGCCCTCGGCTTCGGCATCGCCTCGATCTGGTTCCCGCCGATCCTGCCCGTCACCGCTGGCGTGGGCCTGGTGTCCTGGGGCCTGGCGGGCGCGACCGCCATCGCGGCCGGTATGGGCTACGGTGGGGCAGCGCGAAGTTCAAGAAGGAGGACCTCGGCATGTTCTTGGTCGGCGGCATCCTCAGGGGCAGGGGCAAGACTTTGGAGAGTTTCGGTTACGTGAACGAGGTCGGCGCCAAGGTCTCCGAGGTCACGGGCGGCGTGGTCAGCGGCATCGCCGACCGCCTCGACTGGTAGGAACGCCCATGCTCACCGCACACTTCACGCTCACGCACTGGTGGATCGCCGCGATCGTCGCGGGCCTCGCCCTCGCGGCGGCGGTGCAGTCCCTGGCCACGAAGACCAGGAACAAGCTGATCGCGGCGGCGTCCGTCACGCTCGCCACAGGGCTCTACACGGCCCTGCGCGGATCCGGCGACGGGGCGCGCCAAGCGCTGCAGCTGTTCATCCTGGGCACCTTGCCCCTGGCGGTCCTGCGGCTCGTCTTCGCCGGGTACCTCAGGCGCCAGCTGGCTCTGACGCGCTCGGGGCAGCCGATGGAAGACATCACGGGCAAGCAGCAGGCGATCTTCTTCGCGACCTTCGTCGCCGTCGTGATCTGCATCGTTATTCTCTGAGGTACGCAGTGCAGCGCCGCCGCACCAGCGGCAGCGCTGCAGCACGACGGAGCCCGGCGTCGAAGATCCCGCCAGCTCGGCCCTGGGGATGAACCGCGACAGCGCGCCCGGCCCACGGCGGAGTTCGTCGCCGGTCAGCTCGCCGGCCTCGTCACCTTCCGGGCAGAACGGGAACGGTCGTGGGTCGGCAGGTCGGCATCCGAGCCCGGCTGTCGGCATCGGCATGGACGCAATGGCAGGTCAGGCGTATCGTGCCTCCGCACGCGATCTTCCGCGGGCCATGCGGTTCCTTTTCCTTGCCCGTGGGGGGCCTCCGTCATGTCCGTCTTCGAGAATCCACGCCCGTATGCCCTGCTGCCTGGCCGGATCCCGCGCCCGTCGCGCTGGATGCTCATCACGGTGTCGGCGTTGCTCGCGGCGGTGGCCCTCAGTGGTGTGTTCGCCGTGTATGCGGGCGTCCGGCTGTACACCCTGATCAAAGGGGACTTCGGCTTCGCCACCGCCCCGCAAGCTCAGCTGGACGCCGCGTACTCGCAGTACGAAACGGCCGGAAAAATCCAGGTCTGCGCGTACGCTCCCTGTGCCGTCATGTTCATCGTCTGGTTCTTCCGGATGCGGCGCAGCACCGGGCTGCTGGCACCGGACCGGTTCCGCAACGGCCCGGGCTGGGCCATCGGGGCCTGGTTCATCCCGATCGCGAACCTGTGGATGCCGTATCGCATCGCCCTCGACATGTGGGGAGCCGCGTCCCCGCTGCCGGCCGACGGCGAGTCTTTCCGTGCACCGATGTGGCCGGTGAACCTGTGGTGGGGTCTGTTCGTTTTCAACACCCTGCTCAGCCGGTATGCCGCTCGGCACTTCGACCGAGCCGACACCCTCGTGGAACTGCGCGACGCGGTCATGCAGTACATGGTGTCCGACGCCCTGGAGATCGCCGCGGCGGGCGCCGCGGTGTACTTCGTCGTCCGTCTGACGGCCATGCACTGGCGGAAGACCACCGAGGGGCCGTACCTGACCGCGGTGTAGCGTCCGCGATCCGTATCGGCCCCGCCGACCGTACGCCCGCCCCGTCAGGCGGCCCGGATGCCGGCGCAGCACCGGCGCCCCGCTCCGGCCCCGCACATGCCGTCGGCGCCGGGGTCCGGCAGGGTGGCGCCGAGCACAAGAACACGCCGGGCAGGCCGGTGGAGACGGCGCCAGGCATGCAACGTGCGGCGTCGCTACCGGATCACCTCGGTACCGACCAAGCAACCTGGCGGCTGATGGACGCCCTCGCGCCATGGCCGCCGCCATCGCCCCCCCGGACCAAGGCCGTCTTCCTGTGCGAGCCCGACAACCCCGCCGGCACGGCCGTCGGCACCGCCGGACTCGAGCGGTTCCTGGACCGGGTGCCCGGCGATGTCCTGATCGTCCTGGACGAGGCGTACTTCGAGTTCTGCCGCTCGCCGGACGCCCCGACGGTGTCGTGCTGCACCATGGCCGGCCCAACCTGCTGGCACTGCACACCTTTTGAAGGCGTACGGGCTGGCCGGGCTGCGCATGGAGGCGGAACTCTTCGAGCGGGTGGCCTGGATCGTCGTGGAGCGGGAGCGGACCCGCGAGGCGCTCCTCGGGCACGGCTGGGATGTGCTGAGCGCCCTGCGGGTGACCGTGGGCAGCCCCGAGGCGCACGACCTGCTGACCGCGGCGGCCAAGGAGACCGCACCACCGGCCCGGTGACCCGCCGCGAGCGGGGTCGGCGCCGGTGTCACGCCGGACCGATGACCTTCTTGCGCATGTGTCCGTAGACCACCGACGTGCGTACGTCGGCGAGTTCCGGGCGCTTCGTCAGCTTGTCCAGGACCACTGCGTGCAGATGGTCGGTGTCCCGGACCGCGACGTGCACGAGGAAGTCGTCGTTACCGGTGAGGACGAAGATCGAGATGACCTCGGGCATCCTCTCCAGGAAGGTCTGGAAGGCCTCGATCACCGCACGTGTCGGCGGGCGGACCCGTACGGCGATCACCGCCTGCAGCCCGCGACCGATCGCCGCGAGGTCTGCCTCCGCGTGAAATCCCGTCAGGATGCCGCTTCTGCGCAGCGACCGGATGCGCTCCAGACACGTGGACGGGGCGATACCGAGTTCCTGGGCCATGTCCCGGTTGGTGCGCCGACCGTCCTCCTGGAGCATCCGTACCAACGCCGAATCTAGTTCGTCCATGCTCGCCTCACCCCGCCGGATTCCGAAGGTAATTCGGACTCTTCACATCACCTTCGATGATCTTGTTAGCCTCCAGCCTAGTTGACTGACGTTCGTTCGGTCATGGTGTGGTCGGCGGCAGTGGGTAGTGGAGAGGGGCGACTTGATATGCGTGAACGAGGGCCCACGGTGTGGGCGGTGTGTGCGGTCATGGCGGCCGCGCTGTTCTGGAGCAGTTCGTACGCGGTGACCAAGCAGGTGCTGAAGGATGTCGGCCCGCTCAGTATCGGCGCCATCAGGTTCACCCTCGCGGCGCTGCTCCTGGGCGTGCTGGTACGGCTGAGCCGGCACCGCCCGGCCCGGCCGGACTCGCGGCAGCGCCGGCAGCTCTACCTGAGCGGGTTCCTCGGCATCACCGTGTACTTCATCCTGGAGAACGTCGGCGTCGACCTGTCCACGGCATCCGACGCGTCGCTGATCGTGGCCACGTACCCGCTGATGACGATGCTGGTGGAACTGGTCGTCTTCCGCACCCGGATGCCGCTGCTGAGGGTGACGGGCGTGCTGCTGGCCACCGTCGGCGCCTTCCTCGTCGTACGCAACGGGGCCGAGGTCGGCGGCAGTTCGCGCTGGCTGGGGGACATCCTGCTGCTGCTCGGCGGGCTGGCCTGGGCCGGCTACAACGTGCTCGGCAAGCGCGCGAGCGCCGGCCAGGACGCCGCGAGCGTCACCTACTACCAGACCCTGGCGGGCGCGGCCGGCTTCCTGCTCGCGTCTCTGCTGGAGGCCGACGACTGGCGGATGCCCGGCGCGACTGCCTCATCGCTGCTGGTTTACCTGGCCGTGGCGTGCTCGGTCGGCGGCTTCCTGCTCTACAACTACGGCCTGCGCAGGATGGCGTCGAGCGTCGCGGTCAACATCCTCAACCTGGTCCCGGTCTTCGGCGTCATCGGCGCCGTCGTGATCAACGGGGAGTCGATCCGGCTCGCCCAGGTGACGGGCGGCGTGATCATCATCGTCGGGGTGGCGCTCGGCATGATCGAGCAGGGACAGGGAACCACAGCGAAGCCGGACGCAGGGAGAAGCGAGTCTTCCAGGACTGCGACCGCTCGGACTGCGGCGGAGGCGGGGCCCGTACCGGACGAGCCCAAAGCGGCTGTCCCGACCGCGCACGGCGTGATCGACGGGACTCGGTAGCCGCTGAGGCTCACGGCTGTCACGTACTGCCGTGTTGAGGCAGGTCACCTGCCGCATTGACGAGATGATCCATGGCGGCGAGTTCTGCCTCGCAGGTCTGCTGCGCCGTGACGGCGATGTGGCAGCCGGAAGTACTTCTGTCGGCCCGTCTCCCTCCTGGCGGCCCAGGTTGCTGGTGGTGCACGCCTGCGAAATCGGCCGACATGCGAATCCCCCTGGTCGGGTGGTCCACTGGAGGAGGGGTGTCATGGATGAGGGGGTGTCATCGCCTCCCGATCCTCGTGGCCGCAGCAGTGTCGTTGCTCGGCGAGGCCGGGCGCTGCGTTCTCCGCATGAGGAGTCGCCGCGAGCGACGTAAGTGACGAATCCGACAACGTGGCCCCATCGAATACCTGGTGGTCGAATGCCCGGGCAACCGCCCTACCGACGAAGCCCTTTCCGTTCCTCGTCGGCCTGGTCGACCGGGTGGTGTCCCACCGAGTGGGATGCTCTGGCCGGTCGGCGGATGCGACACCGGGAAGGGGAGTCGCTTGCTCCCGCCGGGACGGCTCAGCACCGAACAGGAGCCCGCTCCGGCGGCGCGCCGGACCTGGCGGAGCAGGCGACCGTCGCGCTGTCCCGGCGCGGCGTCAGGGCCTCGGTGATCCGCCTCGCGCCCACCGTGCACAGCTCGCTCGATAACCAGGGCTTCGTCCCCGCCCTCATCGGCATCGCTCGGCGTACCGGCGTGTCCGCCTACCTCGCTGAGGGCGCCAACCGATGGCCCGCAGCCCGGCTGTACCGGCTGGCTGCACCGGCAGGAAGGGAAGCGGGCGCCTACTAGGGCAAGCCGGCAGCGACACCGTCGATGATGCGCTGGTACTCCTCCTGGGCCGGGACGGAAACATCCTCCTCGTGGCCGCCGCCTTCCCCTTGGCGCACCAAGATGCCTGAGCAGAAGAGATGGTTGTCGGCAACCACCGTTTGCCCGCCGACCCTGCGGCCGGTACGCGCCTCATATACGTCGATGCGGTAGCGGCCCTGATAGTACGTCACACTCCACCCACCCGAGAACGCACAGGTCATGTCGAACGTGCGCTGCTCGAGGCGGCTGCACGCCACCAGTTGAACGTCATCCGGGTCCGGATCACCCGAGCCCTTGCCCGCAGACGTGACCACCGGGTCGGCGCCGTGTTCCTCATCGAACAGGACCACCGGATGCGGGCCGCTCGCGCTGTAAGGGGCCGCCTTGGCATACGGGGCATCGGAGTTCGTGCACAGACGCGCGAAGTCCCGCAGATAGTAAGGCCGACTGGCCATGACGACATCACTGAGAGGCGACAGCGTGACCGCCCACACCACGACAGAGGCCACAGCCACGAGCCCCGTGCCGGCAAGAACCCGCTGAGCCGGCGGCGTCGGCACCGGCTCCCGGAGCTCGATGGCCTCGACCAGGGCTTCACGGGCGGTCACGGTACGGAACGTCACGTACCGCTGTTTGCCGCCGTCGAGCCAGAAGAGCCGCCACGAGCCGCGCCGAGCCTCGCCACCCTGCACCAAGGCGGCCCCCTCCACCGCGTCCCATGCGATGGCGGTCGTCTCCGTTCCTCCCATCCCCACCAACAGACCGCCATCGCACACCGCGTACCACCGTCTCCCGCCCCGGACCAGCAGCCAATACACCAAGCCGCCCCAGGAACCCCCCAGCCAGATGAACACCGCGACGGGTCTGACGCCCGGGTCGAAGTCCAGTTCGGACAAGGCCTCCATGAGGAACAGCACGGTCGCCCAGTCGAGACCGAGCTTGGCGATCACCAGCACCAACGCGTGCCAGCGTTCGTGATGCACCCGCCGCACCTCGCCGAGTCCGGCCTCCATCGCCAGTCCCGGCAGCGAGCGCCGTAGCTGCCACTCCCCCACGCGTCCCTCCCGGTCGGACACCGACACCGACACCGTCTCCGGTGTGTAGGGTCTCGCCGCTCGCGACATGTCGATCTTGCGTGACCTGGGCGTTCTTGGCTGTCTCACGGCCTTGTCACCCATGATCAGTCTCAAATCCGGGGCATTTCCTCGCGAGGGCGAGGTCGAGATCAGGCGGCTTGCCCGTGTCGGCTGAGTACACCACGCTGAGCCCCGAGCACGAGGACTACCGGCGAGCCCAGATCGCGCACCGATGAGTTTCCCGCGCCGCGCTGGTCTATACGCCGGACACCCACGGACGGAAGGCTGGGCCATGCGGAAACTGATCTACGGCATGAACCTGACCCTGGACGGCTACATCGCCGCGGCCGGCGACGACATCGGCTGGAGCGGACCGCCGAGCGACGAGCTGTTCCATTGGTGGCTCGACCACGAGCAGGCGAGTGGCCTGTCGCTGTATGGGCGCAAGCTGTGGGAGACGATGAGCTCCTACTGGCCGACCGGCGACCAGCAGCCCAACGCCACCCCGGCGGAGATCGAGTTCGCGCGGAACTGGCGGGACACGCCGAAGGTGGTGTTCTCCTCGACGATCGACAAGGTCGACTGGAACACCCGCCTGGTCACCAGCGACGCGATCGCCGAGATCACCCGGCTCAAGGCCGAGGACGGCGGCCCAATGAACATCGGCGGCGCAACGCTCGCCGGGGCGGCCATGCGCGCCGGGCTGATCGACGAGTACGCGATCGCCGCCTATCCGGTCCTGGTGGGCAGCGGCACGCCGTTCTTCACCGCGCTGGACAGCTGGGTGAACCTGAACCTGGTGGAGACGCGGACGTTTCCCGGCGGCGTGGTCCTGACCAGGTACGAGACGAGGCGCTGAGCAGCAGCACTGTCCGTTCTCATCCATCGTGTCAGGGAGCCATGTCGGCGAGCTGCGTACTGACAACTGCCTTGAGACAAGACGGGCGAGCGATCCGGCCGGGGATCAGTGGGCTTGGACGTCACGGGGTCGATGTCTCAATGGTCTTGTCAGCTCCGGTGAGCGCCGACCAGGCAAGTGACAGAACCACAGAGACCCCGCGCGGTGGATTCTCATCGAGCTTGTCAGTTTTCCGAGCCAACACCGCCTCATCGGAACGTGGCCTGGCCGCCGAACGGGCGCTCCAACGCGCACCATGCGGCATGAGCGGAGGTCGTCCGGCGGTGTCCTACCGAAGCGTGGTCCCTCTCGACACGCTATGTGACACCTACGGCTTGGCCGACGAGGTGATCGGCGATCCGGCCGGGGCTGCGGAGTCCGGCACCCCCGCGTAGTCGGGCAGCTCGACGCCGTTGATCGCGCGCCCGACCAGCTCGGTGAACCATTCGCTGGCGAAATCGGGGCGCGGCTCGGCGTCTGGCCCGGGGACGTCGCGGCTGCGGGCGTTCAACCGGCCGATCTCCTGGTTGGCCTCGACGAACGAGCGCATCCGCGCCTCGTAGCGGGCGAACCCGGCGTCGGGGTCCCATCCGGCAGCGGCCAGCTCTCCGGCCAGCAGGTAGGCGCCGACCAGGGCCAGCCCGGTGCCCTGCCCGGACATCGGCGACGAGCTGAACGCCGCGTCCCCGAGCAACCCCACCCGTCCACTCGACCAGCGGTCCATCACCACCTGGGCGACCTGGTCGAGGTAGAAGGCCGGAGTGTCGTCCAGGTGCGCGAGGATGTCCGGGGTCAACCAGCCCAGGCCCGCCATCCGCTCCCGCAGCAGGACCTTCTGGGCCGCGACGTCACGGTGGTCGACGTCGAAGTCGGCCGAGGCGAAGTAGAACATGGCCATCGCCCGGGTGGCGTCCTGGATGGGCCGCAGGAGGGCGGAGCGCCCGGACTCCTGATCCTGGTACTCCAGCAGCCAGCCGTCCAGCCCGAACTCGTTGGGCACACTGTAGAAGGCCAGCACGTTCCGGAGGTGGCGGAGGAATCGCTCATGCGGCCCGAAGACCATCGCTCGCAGCTCCGAGTGCAGCCCGTCTGCCCCGACCACCAGGTCGAAGCGCCGCCGGTTGCCGCCCGCGAAGACCACGTCGACCCCGTCCGCGTCCTGGGCGAGCTCGGCGATTCGGTCGCCGAAGACGTACTCGACGCCGTCGCGGGTGTCGTCGTAGAGCACCTGGGACAGGTCCCCGCGCAGGATCTCGATGTCCGCGATGAACCCGTCGCCACCGTCGTCGTCGGCACGGAAGGTCTCCAGCACCTGCCCGTCCGCGTCCACGGTGTGCGCGCCGGCGGTGTCGGTGCACGCCGCGCGCACCGCCGCGTCCAACCCCATGCGCCCGATGACTTCCTTGGCGACCCCGCGCGCGTCCACCGCCTGCCCGCCGGGACGCAGCTCGGGAGCCCGCTCCACCACGGTCACCTCGGCCCCCCGCCGGCGCAGCCAGTGGGCCAGCGCGGGTCCCGCGATGCTCGCCCCCGCCACCAACACCCTGGGACCGCTCACCCGCGTCCCCTGCCCGCCCGTCCGGATCGCGTGCCCCTGGTCGGAGTCGTCGACGCTCATCACAGCCTCCATGTGCTTCCTCCCGCGCTGGAACGTCCCCAGCACAGGCCCACCGCTGTCGATGTATCCAGCCGTATCGACCACGGATCCGCACAAAACTCATCGGTCACGGCAGACATTGATGAGAAACGCCAACTCCGATGAGACTCACATCAACCCAGACTGGCGTAAACCAGGCGAGCCAGCCTGTCAGCTAGGCCGCCGCTTGAGAATTCGCCAGATCTGCGCGCAACACAGTGAGACGCTGAAAGGACCAATGAGAACGGACAAGCACCCACGCGCTAGTCTCACGGTGATGTCGTATACGACATCGGTACGACACGGCCCGTGAGATTACGACATCAGCCGCGAGACCATACAGCGGGTGTAGGGTCTGGCGCTTCGCTGCATACGCCGAGGCTGTGACCTGCGACTTCTCGCGGTATCTCATGCTGCTTCATCTGCGGTTGTCTCGGCTCTCGGTGTATCCCTGCCAGGTTTGCTGAGGCCGCTCCGGACAGGCAGATCGTGACCTGCGGTGTCTCACGGCCCGCTATCACCCGGAACGGCGGTGCGGTCGGCTGTCTGCGCCTGCATTCCCAAACTCCTGCCGGATGTGCTCTCCGGGGCCCTCGATCCGGGGCCCGTCTTCGACCGTGCCGTCCCCCTGGCCGAGGTGCCGGACGGATGTCAGGCGGCACGCTTCACGTGGCGGACCAGCCACATCAGCAGGGCGTCCAGGTCGGCGGCGCCCGAGAGGACCCGGTCGACCGCCTCGGGGGTGTGCAGCCACTCCTCGCAGCCGAGGGGCGGGCGGCGATCAGCGAACGGTGGCGCAGCAGGTTCGTACGGGAGTGGTCCGTCGGATAGCCGCGCGGGGGGCGTTTCATCACGTCCCCGGAGATGTCGTAGCCCTTCTTCCGCACGTCCTCGACGATGGCGGACAGTTCGCGGCCACTCCCCTCGGAGGCCACGGCTTTGCGGAACATGTCCACCTAGCCGGGATCGGGGTACCACCAGGCGCCCTGGATCCGCAGGCCGTCCAGGGCGAACCGAAGACCGATCTCGATCTTGCGGCCGAGCCGGATCACCGCGCCCTTGTGCTGCCACCACCAGGAGTCGGTGCGGTAGTGCCAGACGGAGAAGTCCTCGTACCGGGGGTCGGTGTCCGCGACCGCGTTGAGCAGGGCGATCATCGGCTGTCGGACCAGGCGTTCGCGGCGACGGCGACGGCGACGGCGACGGCGACGGCGAGGTATCGTGCTCGCTACACGAGGCTTCCGCTTACGTCACCGACAACACCGGCCAGGGCATCCACTGGGCCACTCGCGCCCTGGACCCGCAAGGAAACGCACACCACGATCCTGCCCCACGACCCGCACCTGCCCGATATTGGTAACCCCCGGCTATTGGAACTTGCTGAGTGGCGTCCTAGGCAAAGAACGCGCGCCAACGGGTGGCTCGTCGGTTTGACGAAAACGGCTGGCCGGGAGGTCGACCACAAATGCATGGTTGCCCGTGACGACCACGAGCACATGCATCACCAGGGAACTGCCGAAGGCGGAGTCAGCGCTGGCGCACGCTGAAGCTCTGGTGCGGGTGGCCCCGAGCCACGTGCGAAGGCGCATGGGGCAACCGGACCGTGTGTCATGTTCACTGCGGGGCGCGCCGCCCGGGCGTAAACCGCTTTCGATGGTCATGGCACGGACCATCCGCCATCGATGATCAGCTCGGCTCCCGTCATATAGCGGGATTCGTCCGAGGCCAGGAACAGGGAGCCGTATGCGATCTCCCGGGGAGAGCCCATGCGCTTCATGGGTACGACCTTGACCTGCTCCTGCAGGTCTTCCTTCGTAACGTTGCCGCCGCCGAACTCGGTGTCGATCATTCCGGGGTGGAGCGAGTTGACGCGGATTCCCTTCTCGGCGAACTCCAGGGCGACCGACTTGGTCATGCTGCGCACGCCGCCCTTGGATGCGTGGTAGGCCACGGAGCCTGGGCTGCCGATATTGGCCCATAGCGAGCACACGTTGACGATGGCGGCACCCTCGCCGGCATCGAGAAGGGCGGGAGTAGCGGCCCGCATACCCAGCCACTGGCCATCGAGGTTGACCCTCAGCAGTTGCGACCACACATCCGGGGTGATGTCCATCAGCCCGGCGGGGTGGTACACGGCGGCGTTGTTAACCAGCGTCGTGAGCCGACCGTACGCGTTCTGGGCAAGCCTAACGGCGGAGGACCAGTCCTCGGACTGGGTCACGTCCAGATGCAAGTACGAGACTGAGGCGCCCTGCTCCCGCAGCCGACTCGCCAGGGCGTTGCCCAATTCGTCCCTCACGTCGCCGAAGACAACGGAAGCGCCTTCTTCGGCGAAGAGTTCAACAATCGCTGCTCCGAGCCCTCGCGCGCCGCCGGACACGAGGGCAACTTTCCCCTCCAGTCTTTGAGGCATTGCTTCTCCTGTACTTCCGTGACGGCACGGGGGCCGGTGGGCTTGGTCGTGATGCCCCGATTGACGTGTGTCCACAGCCGGTTGGTGGCATTCGATTCCCTGCCGGCCGAACCATCGGAGCCGGGCACCTGATCCCGCACATATGCGGAGAATAGGCGCTTTGATCCCATTGCGGCCACCTGGTCCACCGCCGAGGTCGGTGACGGCCTGGGCTGCAACAGGTCCTTGCGCTGCAGCCTCGGGAAGGGCTGCCGCTGACTGCTGAATCGGATGCTGTGCGCCAGGCGGTGAATCCGGCACCTGGGACGGTAGGGATGGTCCGGGCTGAGGTCACGTCACGGACACCTCCGCCCATCGGGTGACACCGTCAGGCCGGGTGATCACCCTGTAGCGGTTGGCCACGGCGGCGACGATGGTCATGCCGCGGCCGCTTTCGTCCGACGGACGATCCCTCCGGTCGCGGTGCCGAGGCGATGGCCCTCCATCAGCGACCTCGATCCGCAGGCTGCGTCGTCGGTGCGTCCATGAGAGCCGGAGGACAGCGGGGGGCAGGGCATGGGTGACGGCATTGGTCACCAGCTCAGAGACCACCAAAAGGACGTCGGCCGCGCTGTCCGGTTGCAGGCCCAAGCAGTCCAGGACGGCTCGGGCCCGTGTGCGCACGACGCCTACGTCCTGAGCGATGCGAGGAAGCGGGCAGACGAAGACAGTACCGGGTGGGGACACCCGGACCTTGTCGGAGTCGGCGGCGATTCCCGGCATCCTCGGAGAATTGATCCAGTGCAGACCAAGCACGGCAGCATAAGCTGGCGTAATCATTGGTGTCTCCTGTAGCGGAGGAATCACGAAGTGAGCGCGGTCAGGGGTGCAGGACGGCCTTGACGGTGCCACCACTTTCGAGGTCGGCGATTGCCTGCTTGATGTCCTCGAGCGGGTAGTGCGTCATGAGCCGGTCCACGGGGAACTGGCCCTGTCGGTAGAGGTCGACCAGCCGGGGCAGGATGACGGCTGGCGCCGCGTCGCCAAGGGTTGTTCCGTGTACCGTGCGGCCTCGGAGCATCTTCCATACGTCGACCGGGAACGTTTCGCCGACGGGAGTAACGCCGGTGATCGCGGCGTGGCCCGTCTCGATGAGCACATCGACGGCGGTGCTCATGACTCCGGGCTTTCCGGCGGCTTCCACGGCGTACTGGACGCCTCCACTGGTCAGTTCGCGGATGATCTCGGTGACATCGCCGTCGGCCGTGCTGACGGCGTGCGTCGCGCCGAGTTCGAGTGCGAGGTCCAGCTTGGGCCTGCGGTTGGCGACGGCAATGATCGTTGTGGCGCCAGCGGCCTTTGCGGCCATGATGCTGGCCTGTCCGACGGCTCCGAGCCCGAAGACAGCCACGCTGGTGCCCGGCTCGACACCGAGGGTGTTCCACACGGCGCCGGCCCCGGTTTGGATCCCGCACCCGAAGGGGCCCAGAACGCCGTGGTCGATGTCGTCGGGGACCTTGATCGCATTGCTCGCGTGCGCCAGTGCGTAGCCGGCCCAGGACGACTGCCGCATGAAATGGCCGTGCACGGGCCAGCCGTGAGCATCACGGAGGCCTGTGGAGCCGTCGAGGCGCGTGCCCGCGAAGTTCATGGGGGCGTGGTTGTCGCAGTAGGGGTAGTAACCGGCACGGCACCTGGGGCACGCACCGCAGGCGGCGATGCCCAGAGCGACGGTGTCGCCGGGAGCGACGGTCGTAACGTCAGCTCCTACCGCTTCCACTACGCCGGCGCCTTCGTGACCCGCCACGAGGGGCAGGGGCAGTTCCAGGGTCCCCTCGAGGATTTCCAGGTCGGTCCGGCAGATCCCCGAGGATTCGATCCGGACAAGAACTTCGTCATGCCGCGGATCCTCGACTTTGATGTCCTCCAACTCCACAACACCCTCGGCCCTGATCACCGCGGCGTGCGTTTTGGTTGGCATGCTTCCTCCTGCTAAATGCGATGTTGTACGCGTCCCGCTCCACCATGTACGCGCTGTGCTGGTGCGGGGGCGACGCGTCGCCCCCGCACCGTTGCCTCCTCATTCGTATGGGCATCGAAGCTGGCCGTGATGACGAGGCGATGGGCTTCAGCAGGTCAGAACGACTGGTCCGTCGGGCGAATGACGATCTCGTTGATGGCGCGACGGCGCGGGCTGGTCGCGATGTAGGCGACCGCGTCGGCGATGTCCTCGGGGTGGAGCTTCTCGACGCCCGCGAACAGCTGTTCGTCGCTCTCCTGGACCTGCGGCTGCTGGTGCCCGAAGAGCTCCGTGTCAACGGCGCCGGGGCCGATCACGGAAAAGCGCACGTTCCGCTTCGTGTACTCCTGACGCCAGGACTCGGTGGCCGCGGTGACCCCGAACTTGGTGGCGTTGTAGATCGCCACGGTGGGCGCCGCATGCCGCCCGGCCACCGAGCTGATGTTGATCACATCGGTGACCTTCCGGTCAGCGGTCTTCGCGGCCTCCAGGAGGTGCGGCAGGGCGGCCTTGGTGATGTACATCAGACCCTTGAGATTGACGTCCACCATCTGGTCCCACTCGTCGACCCGGGCACGGACCGAGTCTCCGTTGAGCATGACACCAGCGGCGTTCACCAGGATGTCGAGTCGTCCGAACTGGTTGATGACCTGCTCGACGATGCCAGCCGCGGCGTCGGAGTCGCTCACGTCAGCCACCACCACCAGCGCTTGGCCACCCTTGTTTGTGATGGTCTGAGCGAGCTCCTCCACCCTCTCGCGACGGCGGGCGACCAGAGCCACAGCGGAGCCTTCCTCGGCAAGCCGCAGCGCGGTGGCACGGCCGATTCCGCTGCTGGCTCCTGTGATGATCGCCACCGTAGATTCCAGATTCGCAGACATACTTCACTCCTCATTTCAGCCATAGGGGCAGGTCAGGCCCGATGTATGAACCCTCTTACTTAAATGTAAGAGGGTTCTCTCATCGAGTCAAACGTCCGCGGGTGGGGATGATGCGAGGGGCTACTCCAAGGGGAAACTGAATGTAAGGTGGTTCTTACATTCAGTAGGAAGGGATAGCCGTGCCGAAGCGCAGCACGTACCACCACGGGGACCTCAAGGCCGCTCTGGTCGCGACTGCGCTCGAGGTCATCGCCGAGCAGGGCGTCAACGCGCTCTCGGTGGCCGAGGTCGCCCGCCGGGCCGGGGTCAGTAGTGCAGCCCCATACCGTCACTTCCCCAGCCGGCAGGCACTGCTGATCGCCTGCGCCGTCGCCGCAGCACACCAGCTGGCGAGCGAGTTGCGGCAGGCAATCTCAGCTGCTGAGCAGGCCAGCGATGAGTTCGACCCGGTCGAGGCCACCGCAGCAGCAGCAACTGCGTACACCCGCTTCGCCGCGGAACACGGATCTGGGTTCGACTTGATCTTTGCCGAGGAGCTACAGGGCGCTGGCGACCAGGAACTGCTGGAGGCCGGACGTGGCGTGATGGACGTCTTGCTGCCCGCCGCGCTGGGAGTCACCGGTGGAGACGCTAAGAGTGCTCTGGAGCTGCTGGAACAGCAAATTGCGGGGGCCCACGGATACGCAACCCTGCACCGAAGCGGCTTCCTGCGACGGCGGCACGCGACCGCCGAAGACGTGGCATCCCACGCAGCCGCCATCGCCCGCAGCCTGTCGCGCGAGGCCCAACGCGCCACGCAGCAGAAGGCTTGAGCCGCTCATCCCTTGGACCCTGTCGGTCAAAGAGCGCCAGTAGGCAGAAGGACGCTTCGTAGCTTGGCGCCCCGCCTCGCTGGGGTGTCGAGCCTGTCCAGGTAGGCGCTGAGCTCGTCCGCGAGCTCCGAGGGAGGCCGACCTACCAAGCGGTTGTCACCCTCGCGGCTTACTCCTGATGGGGTCATGCCAGTTTGAGCAGGAGGTCTGGGCCCTGCTGACCGCCTACCAGGCATTGCGGATCGCGATGACAGACGCCACCGACAGCATCCCCGGCACCGACCCCGACCGCGCGGGCTTCACCACTGCCCTCGCCGCCGCCCGCGACCAGCTCGTCCTGGCCGCCGGCGTCATCGCCGACACCCACGTCGACCTGGTCGGCACCATCGGCCACCACGTCCTGGCCCAGCTTCTGGCCGCCCGGCGGGTCCGCACCAAAGACCGTATCGTCAAACGCGCGATCTCCAAATACAACGCACGCGGACCCGCCATCGACCGGACCACCTACAAGGCCACCATCAGCATCACCATGCTCACGGACACCTCTTGACACACCCGACTCCGCCCTAACTGAACGGCGTGACTCTGTTGGTGATGTTGGTAGGTCATGCGGCGGCTGTGCACAGGGTGCGGAAGCGGGTGGCCCGGCGTCGCGTTCTGGGTTCGGTATCGAGCCAGTCCGCGACACGGGTGATGTTGCAGGCCAGTGCGGTGAGTACGTGCTGGACGTGGGTTGTCGCCAGGCCTCGGTAGCGGGAGCGGCGCAGGCCGTGGGTGCGGACGTTCTGCGAGAGGGTGGCCTCGATGCCAGCGCGGATCGCGTAGCGGCGCTGCCACTCTTCGGTGGCCTGGTCGAGCCGGTTGCGCATCTGGATCTCGTGGAGTTCGCGGGTGGGCAGCAGGGCGAGGGCCCTGGGCCTGGTGGCGGAGGTGGTGCACTGTGGGCGGACCGGGCAGGCCAGGCAGTCGGCCTTGGCGACCTTGACCTGGAGGTAGTCGTGTCCGCTGATCCGCAGTGGTCTCCACTCCCGGCTGACCGCGCCCTGTGGGCAGGTGGCCTGCTGGCGGTCCCAGTCGACGGGGAAGGCCGATTTGGCGAAGCCTGAGCTGGCCCTGGCCTGACGGCTGTGGTCGGGGACCACCGGGCCGAGCAGCGTGATGCCGTGCACGCGAGTGGCCCGTTCGACAGAGGGCGGCGAGGATCTTCCGCGCGGTAGCGCTCGCGGGTCGCGTGGGTCGGTTCGCCCTGGAGCTGCCACAACACGTCCATGGCCTGCTCCGGCCAGCCCGTGAACTGTCCGCGCATGCGCGCAGGATAGCTCAGGGAGGCGTAACCCCAGACAAGGTGGGAGGTGCTGCGGCAGGGCTGGCCGACCAGTTCGATGTGCCGTGCGCGGTAGGCGAGTTCGTCAAGGAACACGCAGAGTGCAGTCGATATGAAGCGGGCGGTGAGATTGTGCAGCCGAACTTGAGATCCCACAACAAATGTAGGATCTCGCGGCTCGTGGCATAGCGCAGCACGACTGACCAGCAAGTTCCTCATCTGTCTCAGGACACGTTCCTGCACCTGAGTCTCAACTCCCATGGCATTTCCTAGGGCCGCGTCCGGCCCATGCTGGAAGATGGGGATGTGCTGCCCTACGTCTATCGCGTCACCAAGTACGACCCCACCGACCGTGATGAACACGGCCACTACATCGGCCCCGAGGACACGGTCAGCGATCATGGCCAGGTCGAGGCGGCCTATCTTCAAGCGGTCGAGGCCTTCGCAGTGAGTACCGGAATCGATCACCTGGCCGTTCGCGAGCCGCAGGTCCCGTCCCTCGTGCACTTCGGTGTCGAGCAGCCGCTGGAGGGCTTCGGCCTGGACGGACTCTTCCCGACCGGCCCGTCTGGCTTCCACGACGGGGCAGAGGTACCGCTCGACATCGCGCTGGCACTGGTTCGGATCATGCTCCGTGACGGCGGAGCCTGGTGTCGGCTGGAGGCGGAGGATGCCTTCGCGGTGCACGTGGGATGGGACCAGTACCTCTACATCGGCAGCAGCCAGCCCTGCGAGGAGGCGCTGGTCCGGACTCGTGCGCTCGGGCTGTTCCCGGAACGCGTGGACGCGTCTCCGTACGACGTGGAAACCGATGGCGATGACATCCAGCGGCCCGGCGACGACGAGTTCTGGGCCGGTCTGCACTGGGCCGTCGCCTCGCGCCGTGCCGGAATCCTGGAGGTGGCATATGTCGAAGGCGCCTCGGGGTGGCACCGCCTCACCCGCGACACCATCGACACCGTGCGTGCCGGCCTCGCTCCCCGCGCTCGGCTGGCCGTCTGGCCAGACCTGTCCTCCGACATCGACGCGGTCCTCGGCGCCCGCCCCGCCGAGGGCCTGGTCGAATGCATCTGGCAGGACGAGGCTGGTCGGCTGCAGAGCGCCATAGTCGACGAGGACGAGTTCCCGGAGCTGGCCACCCGGATTTCCGGTACCAGCGCTGCAACGCTTCTCCCCATGTACGCCGATGAGCGTACACCTTTGTTCACCGCCGTCATGCCCGACAGCGACGGAGTGGTAAGGGCTCGCTGGCGGACCGAGCCGACGCCGGGCGACCGGAACTGGGCCTTCCTCAAGACCCTTCACCGAGGCGAGATCGTTACCGGCTCCGTGACCCAGATCGCTAGTTTCGGCGTCACCTTCGTGGACATCGGCGGCTTCGAGGCGATGATCAATATCCCTGAGTTGTCATGGCGTCCCATCAACCACCCCTCCGACGTCGTTGCCGTCGGTCAGGAGATCAGCGCCGAAATCCTCGACGTCGACCCGATCCGCGAACGCGTGTCACTGTCGCTCAAGGCCCTGCACGAAGATCCGATGCGGCTGCTGACCGGACAGATCGGCCAGACCATCGTCGGCCGCGTCACCAAGCTCGTACCGTTCGGCGCGTTCGTACGCATTGAAGAGGTGGAGAACGGTTTCGAGGGGCTGGTGCACAACTCCGAACTGGGCGAGAGGCATCCGGACCATCCGCAGCGGGTTATCCAAGTCGGGGACGCACTCGCAGTCAAGATCCTGGACATCGACCCACTCCAGCGCCGCATCACGCTCTCGCACCGGCAGGCGATCTCCGCCCGCCGGGACGAACCCGGAGCCTGACACACATCCGGATCCGGGTGCCCACAGGCATCGCCCTCCGCTTTTTCGCTGCTGCTCAATGTGCAGTGTCGCGGAGGTAGAGGGCGGCGAGCCTTGGGAGTCGGCGTCGCATCTCATCGGGATCGTCGAATTCGAAGTCCTCGCCCATGTCTTCGGAGCCTTGGCCGGAACCGTCACGTGAGGCTGCGTACTCGTCCCAGGCGTCGTAGAAGTCCTCGTCACCGCCGGTGACGCGCTTGAACGCGCCGCTGGCCGCGTAGTTGACGTCCTCGTAGAAGACGGCTTCATCGTCGTATGCCTCGGCGGCGGCGATCACCGCAGGATGCTCAGCGAGACTGTCCGGGCAGGCTGCCGTCCTCTCGTACCAGTCGCGGCCCAGCGCGATCAGGCCGGCGCGGAAGTCCATGAAGCTGTCGTCCGAGCAGCCGCCGCCGATGAGGTAGGCGGCGGCCCACACGTCCCATCGGTACACGGCGTCATGCACCTCGTCGAAGCGTTCCTGGTAGCGGAGGATGTCGTACTGGGTGCAGGTGGCCAGCTCATCAACCAGGGCTTCGTCGAAAGGCCTGTCTGGCCCGACGGCCGAGCGGGCGGCCTCGATGATGGTCCAGAACTCAGAGGTGTCCATAACTGGGCACTTTGCCAGTTGGGTCTGACAAAGGCTCCTGTCGGGGTGGACGGCCTCCACCGTGATCACGTGCCGCTCGAGCCGACCCCGTATTCCGAGTCCCATCGGATTCACGGTGCGGATAGCCAACCCGTTGCGGCCCTGACGACCCGCTTGCCGAGTGGCGTGAGTTTCATGGGCCGGCCCCGTTCGGCTCGTTCGAGTAGCGGGCCGCCCAGTTCGCGGGCCAGGCGGTTGATCTGAGAGACGAGGGTGGGCCCGTTGACGCCCATGTCCCGGGCTGCCGCGCCGAGGGTGGGATAGGCGGAAGCTTTCACGAACCGCCGGAGGTGTTCTTCAGCGGCGAGGCCGTTGAGTGCGGGTCGCAGCAAGCGGGGAGCCTGTCTGGCTTTCTCCCGAATGCGGAGGCTCTCGTCATGGCTTGCGCCGCCGCGAGGACGCAAGGGGATCTCGTGCATCCTGGCCCACTTGGCGACGTTCGCCATGGTCATACCGGTCTCCTCGGCGATGTCGGCGAGGGTGCGACGGCGTGTGACGTACTGCTCGTGAAGCCATTCGCGGGTGATCTCCTGACGGTGTCGGTACTCCTTCGGAGTACGGATCGGGATCTTGTACTCGTCGGCGATACCTCTGATCACGTCGGCCTGGACGCCGTAGAGCTCTCCGATGGCACGCAGGGACATCCGCTGATCGATGTAGAGCCGCGCAAAGGTGGCTGAGTCAAGGACTTCGCGGACGGGGTCGGAGACGGGGGCGGGCCACGAGCGTCGTTCGCTTCTATCGGGTGCCGGGTACCGGTCGAGGAGGCAGCGCACGACGTCAATCGTCGTCCGCAGGTCAGCGGCGGCAGCGGTGGCCGTCATTTCGTCCTGGCGGATCAGACTGTGCAGCTCCTTGATATTGATCTCGGAGGCGCGATGTCCGGGCAGGCCGAGGTCGTGGAGGAGATAGTCCGGCGGGTACCAGGTCACGGGTTCGTCGGTGATGCGGTTGCGCTGCAGGAATTCCTCGGCCGCGTGGTCGAGATGCGCGAGAAGCTCGGGGGTCAACCGGAGGTAGCGCATGGCGTGTTGGCTGCGGGCGGAGTTGTTCTCGGGGGTGCAGGTGGACGGTGCCATTCGGGCGGGCAGGCCGCTGATACGCAGGAACACATAGCTTCTGAAGAGTCGGGCGAGGGTGCCTGTGCTGCGGACGATGTCGCATTGCTGGGCGATATCGAACCATTGGCCGTCGGGGAGCAGGAGGGTGTAGTCGAGGCGTCGGCGCCGCTCGTAGTCGATCGGGGCGGGGCAGGTGTCGAGGTAGTCCGCGATATGGATCAGTGCGGCCTGGATGTCTGGCCACTGCTGGTGTTCTCGCAGGTGGCCGAGCATGCGGGAGGACATGAATCCGGTGGTGGCCTGGCCCAGGCGTTCGGCGATGACGTCGATGGACTGGCGGTTGCCGACGAGCCCGATGAGACAGGACAAGGCAGGTCTCATGATCCGGTGGTCGTGGAGTTCGGGCGGTGCGAGGGCCAGGGCGAGTTCGGGCCAGAGTGCGGCAGGGAGTGAGCGGATACGCTGGACGGGGATGTGGTCTGGCTGGGTGCCTGGATGGAAGTTCTGAACGCGGTAGCGGAGCTGGTAGACAGCCTGGAGCTGAGGACCGATGGCCGCGAGCTGGACCGCGCGGAGGGCTTCGGTGGTGCCGGTGCCCCAGGGGGCGAGCAGGCTTCGGCCCGGTGATGGGCGCGACTCGCGTTCGGCTTGGATGATCCAGCGTGCGGAGGTTCCGGCTTGCTGGATGTCCGGTCGTCTGAGGATGTCCACGGCGAGAACGACACCGGCCGCAGTCATGGCAGCGCTCTTCGGCGTGTGCATCCCCAGGGACTGAATGCCGACGTCGGTCGGGGTGAGAAGGGCGTTCAACTCATCGGTACTGATGCAATGCCGCGTAGTTAGCGTGTGACGCGATCCGTCAAATCGCCTGTGGGGGCGGCGTGTTGTGGAGGCATGGAGACGGGACCTCGGGTATGGCAGGTAGTCGACCAAGATCTATCTGCTGTGCGAG